>JAXGXZ010000002.1:0-84748 GCA_040772525.1 Anaerolineaceae bacterium
CATAGAAGGAGGCTTATCATGGCCGGTATGAATCAATTTACGCAAAAAGCGAAACGGGTACTTAGTTTGGCTCAATTGGAGGCTGAGGGCTTACGACAATCTGAAATAGGCACGGAACATCTGCTGATTGGTATGGTGCTGGAAAATGACACCATCGCTCAGCGGGTTTTATCTGATTTAGGCTTGGTATTGAATGATCTGCGTTCGCTACTTACTCCGCTGGAAACAGAGCATTCCGTCCCCCAGACCTTTTTTCTCAATGAGGAACTCAAGAAAGCACTTGAAGACGCTTTGGAAGAAGCTAAAAGGAGTGGTAAGTCAAATGTTGGCACAGAGCATTTGCTGCTTGGTATGGCGAATAATGAATTTAACAAAGCTATGCAGCTGCTTATGCAGCTTGGCATCACTCCCCAACAAATCCGCCGGCAAACCCGCCGTGTGATTAATGATTTTAAACGTGAAAAAGAAGAGGAAGCTTCGCTAAGCTCCTCCCCGGATTTACAGAAACATGACGTTGCAAGCGGGCGCCCGGGTGCAAGACATAAGGAAAAAGACGACTCCAAAACACCGCTCGTTGACCAGTTGGCGACCGATCTCACCCGCCTGGCTGAGGAGAATAAGCTCGACCCGGTAATCGGACGCAAGAAAGAAATTGAGCGTGTTATCCAAATATTAGCCCGCCGGACAAAAAACAACCCAGCCCTCATTGGTGAACCTGGCGTTGGCAAGACAGCCATCGTGGAAGGATTAGCCCAGCGCATTGTGGAAGGAGATGTTCCAGCCCTACTGCTGGATAAGCGGGTTTTGCAATTGGATGTTGGTTCTCTGGTGGCTGGAACGATGTACCGCGGACAGTTTGAAGAACGCCTTAAACGCGTTATCGATGAATTAAAAGCCAGCGGCGCAATCGTATTTATAGATGAGCTTCACATGCTGGTTGGCGCTGGCGGTGCAGGGGGACAGGTGGATGCTGCCAATATCCTTAAACCCGCGCTCTCCCGAGGTGAGCTGCAGGTGGTCGGCGCAACAACGCTGAATGAGTATCGCAAACATATCGAAGGGGATGCCGCGCTTGAGCGCCGCTTCCAGCCGATTGTTGTAGACCAACCCACAGTGGATGAGACCATTGAGATTCTCAAAGGGGTCAGGCCAAATTACGAAGAGCACCATCGTTTGCGCATTGATGATGAGGCACTGGAAGCTGCGGCACGGCTTTCTGCCCGTTACGTAACAGAACGCTTTCTGCCAGACAAGGCGATTGATCTTGTGGATGAAGCTTCTTCGCGCGTGCGCATGTACAAAAGCGAGTCAGCCTTGAACAGCAAGGACCTGATGAACCAATTGCGTGATCTTAAAAAACATATAAACGAAGCTGAGGAGAAGGGTGAGAACGACCAGATCCAGGCTTTGCTTAACCATCAGAAAACATTGGAAGATCAATTACATGTGCTGCAGAGTGGCTGGGATAGAAAAAGTTCCCCCACGGTAGGCACCGAAGACATTGCGGAAGTTATTTCCATGTGGACGGGTATTCCGCTCATGCAAATCGACACGGAAGAATCGGCCCGTCTTCTGCAATTGGAGGCTGACTTAGGGAAGTATATTATTGGGCAGAAAGAAGCCATCGAAGCTGTTTCCAAGGCTGTCCGCCGCGCGCGCGCTGGTCTCAAAAACCCGCATCGCCCGGTTGGTTCCTTCCTATTCCTTGGTCCGACAGGTGTGGGCAAAACCGAACTCACCAAAGCGTTGGCAAGGGTGATGTTTGGCAGCGAAGACGCCCTGATCCAGATAGATATGTCTGAGTTTATGGAGCGTCATAGTGTGTCCCGCCTCGTGGGTGCTCCTCCCGGATATGTCGGTTATGAGGAAGCAGGACAGCTTACCGAAGGCATCCGCCGTAAACCCTACTCCATAGTGGTTTTCGACGAAATTGAAAAGGCACATCCTGAAGCACTTCACCTCCTTCTCCAAATTATGGAAGAAGGTCATTTAAGTGATGCAAAAGGCCATAAGGTGGACTTTAAAAATGCTATCATCATCATGACTACCAATATTGGCGCGGATCTGATCAAGCGCCAGAGCAGTCTGGGGTTCTCACTCGAAATAGATCCACTACTTTCTGACCAATTGGCTTATGATGAGATGCACAAAAAATTGATGGACGCGCTCAAACGTACTCTGCGGCCGGAATTTATCAACCGGCTCGATTCGGTAATCGTCTTCCGCGCCTTGAACAAAGAGGACATCAAAGAGATTGTTGGTCTGGAAATTGAAAAAGTGAGCCAGCGATTGCTGGAATATGGACTCATTCTTATGCCCACAGAGGCAGCGCTGGAATATTTAGCCGAACTTGGTTTTGACCCCGAAATGGGTGCCCGACCTGTGCGCCGGGTTATCCAGCAGCAGGTGGAAGAGCAGCTCTCAGATGCAATTCTGGCAGAGACTTTCAAAGCGGGAGACCACATTCTCGTGGATGTTGAAGATATAATCAACGAAGACGGTGAGCCAAGTAAGAAAATCGTGCTCAAAAGTACACAGAAACAACCTCAACCGATGCCTACCGGAGGCTAAATATGGCCAGACTCTACACGCGCTATGTGTGTCAGTCTTGTGGAAAGATCAGTTCACAATCTTTCGGGAGATGCCCGGGTTGCGGCGCGTGGGACAGCATGGTCGAAGAAGTACTGGAAAACGAACCCGGCTCCTCCAAAGCAGCCAAACAGCCCCTCAGGGGGATTTCTGCTACCTCAAAACCAAGGCCTATTACGCAGGTGGAAGGACAAAAAGAAGACCGCATCCAACTAAAAATGAACGAATTTGCGCGTGTTTTGGGGGGAGGAATCGTTCCTGGCTCAATTGTGCTCATTGGGGGAGACCCGGGCATTGGCAAGAGCACGCTTACACTGCAAATGGCTATGGAAATGGCTGTGAGCGCGCCGGTTCTATACGTTTCAGGTGAAGAATCAGAACAACAAATTAAAATGCGGGCAAACCGCATTACTAGGGAAGGTAAGACGCTCCTCCATAAAAATTTGTTTCTGGTAACGGAAACGAATCTCAGCGTTATCTTTAACCATATCGGTGCGGTCAAACCAGTCTTGGTCGTAATTGATTCTATCCAAACCATGACGCTTCCTGAAATGGAATCTGCGGCTGGTTCAATCAGCCAGGTACGTGAATGTGCTGCTCGGCTGCGTGAATTGGCAAAGAGCACAAACATCGCTGTGTTCCTGATTGGTCACGTGACCAAGGAGGGCACCATTGCCGGTCCGAGGGTGTTGGAACACATTGTGGATACAGTCCTCTATTTGGAAGGTGAACAGTTTCAATCCTACCGCTTGCTGCGCTCTGTTAAGAACCGTTTCGGCGCAACCAGTGAGGTAGGAGTCTTTGAAATGCAGGAAAAAGGTATGGTTGAGGTGTCCAATCCCAGTGAGGTCTTCCTGGCAGAGCGTATGGTGAGCGCACCCGGTTCTGCCATTGCCGTCACCATGGAGGGTACCCGCCCGCTGTTGGTGGAAGTACAAGGCCTCACCACTCCCAGCAGTTTTGGCAACCCTCGCCGTACTGCCAATGGTGTAGATTTCAATCGCCTGCTGCTGATTTCTGCCGTCCTGACCCGCCGCGTGGGGCTTAAACTGGGTGAACAGGATATCTTCACAAATGTGGTAGGCGGGTTGCGAGTGGACGAGCCGGCTGCGGATTTAGCTGTGGCAGTTGCCATTTGCTCTTCACTTCGTGATCAGCCTGTACGGGCTGATACCGTTTTGATAGGTGAGATTGGACTCTCAGGTGAACTGCGTATGGTTGGTCAGATGCAAAACCGCCTTAAAGAAGCAGCCAAACTGGGTTTCAAAAAAGCCATTATCCCCAAAAGAATCCGGAAAGGTGAGACCTGGCCTGTCGGGATTGAGGTCGTGGAGGCCCGTTCGGTGCGTGATGCCCTTGCCGAGATTTTGCTCTCCGAACCGAGAACCACTCAGAAAGGCAGCGCCAAATGAATAATTTGTTACAGAAAATACCATTGATTAATTCTACGCGCAGAAACCATGCCCTGGAGCATGCCACGCTTCAGGTGCTAGAACAAAAATATCCCGGATTGCGCATGGCAGGCGTCTCCTTTCCGCTCGGGTTTTATCTGGTTGGAGATATGCCAACGGAATTAGTGACAGAAGCAGTCATTGAGGCGCAACAGCGCCTCGGTCTTGAGCCCGAGCTCGCGATACATCCCAACTGCGGAACCAATCTGGTAACGTCCTCCTTATTATCCGGAGCGGCTACTTTTTTAGTCTTGTGGGGTTTGAGCGGCAAGCGCAAACCTACCTGGATTAGTCTGATCACCTCAATACTGGTAGCGGTGCCGGTCTTTATCTTATCGCGTCCCTTAGGCCCAAGAATTCAGCAAACCGTTACCACTGACCTCAACCTGGAGAATTGGGGTGTAAAACTGGTCGAAAGCCGCAAAACGCGTCAGGGATTTGTGCACTTTATCCATACGGGGAAGCAATCATGATACAGAAAATCCTACTCCTGGGGGACCCCTTGCTTTACAAAAAATCTGAACCGGTTGAAGAATCTGAGCTATCCTATATTGCAGCTACCGTGACCGACTTGCACGATACATTAATGGACCACCGAAGACGCAAGGGTTTCGGACGCGGTATTGCCGCGCCGCAGATCGGCGTGCTTAAACGCCTGATCTATCTCTATATTGATCGGCCCGTATTAATTATTAACCCGGAACTTACATTTTCTTCCAGGGACGTCATCGCAATTTGGGATGATTGTATGTCTGTGCCCGGTTTATGGGTGCAAGTGGATCGCTACATGCGCTGCCACTTGGAGTACAAAGATTTAAATTGGAAGCAGCAGTCATTATCCATGGAGGGGACCTTGGCTGAGTTGATCCAGCACGAATATGATCATCTCGATGGAATTCTCATGACTATGCGAGCCAGAGACCGGTTTTCCTTTTCAATAATCAAACCTCCTGTGATGAAATCCCATGTCTGAAATCAAAACCGTATCACTCCTGAGGGGGGACGATCTTACTCACTTCAAGCAGGTTATCAGGCGGATTAAGAACAGTCTTGGCAATGCCAGTATGGCAGAACTTAATACAAAAGTGCTTGACGGTGAAGCAACCAATTTGGAAACCCTGACAGCCGATTGCATGGCGATGCCTTTCCTGACAGAAAAACGATTGGTAGTAATAGAGCGGGCTAATGGCATGCTTGCGAAAGTCAACAAAGAGGAACAGCCCAAATGGGTGCAGTTCCTGGAACAGCTCCCGGAAACATCACTGCTGGTCCTTTTGGTTGAGGATACAAGGAAAAAAGAAAAAGGACAATGGCTTTGGGAAAGCGCAAAAACCTATGATTGGCTGCTCAAGTGGGTAAAGTCCCACCCAGGCTTGGTTGAGTTAATAGACTGCTCACTCCCTGATCAAAATGAGATGCCTGCCTGGATTCGGAAACAAGCTAAATCGCAGGGAGGTGAGATCTTGACAAACGCTGCCAGTCTTCTGGCTAATTATGTAGGCAACAATACGCTGCGTGCTGAACAGGAGATCACCAAACTGCTTACCTACGCCGGAGCGCGGGCAGTAACATCCGAAGATGTGGTGTTGCTGACTTCGCAAGAACAAGAAGGTAATATCTTCAACCTTACGGACGCCATAGGCGAGCGGGACGGCGCAAAGGCACTCACGCAATTCCGTTTGTTGAGTGTAGATAACAATATGGTGGAACTTGCCCCGATGATCCACCGTCAATTTCGCCTACTTATTCAGGTTCGTGAAATTCTGGATGAGAAAGGTTCAATGGAAGACATAAAAAGAGAATTAAGAGTACCTGATTTTTTAGTGCCTAAGCTGACGGCTCAAGCAAGGCGTTTCAATATGCCAACCTTGCTGAGGATATTTGAGCGTTTATTGAAAATAGATGAGGATATGAAAGGTTCCGGGATGCCTGGTGATCTGGCATTTGAACTTCTGATCGCGGACCTGACCAGGTAAGCACTACATAAGGGGAATTGTAACCATGCCACTGAACATTATTCGTCATGATATTACAGAGATGGATAACGATGCTATCGTAAATGCCGCCAATTCCGAACTCGCGCATGGCGGTGGGGTCTGCGGAGCAATTTTCGCCAAAGCAGGAATCGCAGAAATGAAACAGGCTTGCGCCCGGATAGGTCATTGCCCAGTTGGTGGGGCGGTGATAACCCCCGGGTTTGGACTCAAGGCCAAATACGTGATTCACGCGGTAGGTCCAGTCTGGCGTGGCGGCTCCCAAGGAGAAGCGCAATTACTGCGCTCAGCTTACCGCAGCAGCTTGAATCTGGCAATTGAGAATGGCTTGGAAAGCATTGCTTTTCCGCTAATATCAGCGGGGATTTATGATTACCCGCGACCTGAGGCTTTTGCAATTGCACTGGATGTATTCACCCATTTTTTAATGGAACACGAGCTTGACATTATCTTAGTTCTTTTTGGCGATGAGAGTTATCGGGTTGGCTTGCGCATGCATAAGGATTTGGTCAGCTACATTGACGACCATTATGTTAGCCTTCATGAATACCCGCGCTTTGAACGGCAGAAACAATCATTTGATGTAAGTCAGCCCAGTGCTTCAATAAACGAGAGGGAAAGCATCAGGCTAATGTCTGATAAAAAGGTTGTGATCCCGGAAGAAACAACCTTTTCTGAGGCCTTATTAAAACTTATCGATGCCAAAGGATTAACGGATGTTGAGGCTTATAAACGCTCCAATATTGACCGCAAACTTTTCAGCAAGATACGTTCAAATAAGTATTACATACCTACCAAGTCTACTGTGCTGGCTTTCGCTATCGGCCTCAGATTGAGTGTCCCCGAAGCTGAAGAACTGCTTGCACGTGCCGGATTTGCCTTTAGTCCCTGGTTTAAGCGTGATCTCATCGTGCGGTGGTTCCTGGAAAATGAGGAATACGATATCCACATGGTTAATGCCGAACTTTATAACTTCGATCAGGAACTTTTGCGCGTTTGAAAAATGTCGCCTGCCAGGCGACCATTTTCCCTGTAAAAAACTGTACACTGGACCTCAAGACAAATAAGGAGGTCTGAATGAATAGAACAGAATTACTTTTGATACTGGACCGCAGCGGTTCGATGGGTGGGTTGGAATCCGATACGATCGGTGGGTTTAACAGCACACTTGAGGCTCAACGGAAGATTGAAGGGCAAGTCAAGGTGACCACCATCCTGTTTGACAATCTTTTTGAAATCCTGCATGATCGCATTGATCTGGAAGCTTTGCAGCCAATGACTGAAAAGCAGTACTTCGTACGCGGAAGCACGGCTCTATACGATGCCGTCTCTTTGGGCATAAACAAGATCAAGAATGTCCAAAAGCAGACCAAGGCCGAAGCCCGCGCAGACAAAGTGATTGTAGTGATCATCACAGATGGATATGAGAACAGTTCGCGTGAGACCAACGCCGCCATGCTCAAGACGCTCATCGAAGCGCAGCAAGCGCAAGGTTGGGAATTCATCTTTATGGGCGCAAATATCGATGCCTGCCTTGCAGCTGGATCCATCGGAATCCTGCGGGATCGGGCGGCTAATTATGTCCGGGATAGCCAGGGAGTCAAACTTCAGTTCAGCACCTTGAATGAAGCGATAGTGACCTTGCGCAGCGACAAGTCACTTTCGCCGGATTGGAAAAAACCAGTGGAGGATGACAAAAAGAAACGTAACCTATAAAAGAACTCTATTTCGTTCTGCGGGGTGGAACAGGGGAAAACCACCCCGTTTTCTTGTGTGCACTGATATAATCCCGCGAGAATTTGAGCAGGTAATCACATGGATGCCGATAAAGAACCTTCTTTCCTCAATAAACTTGAGAAAAACCTCAGTAAGCATTATTTGTTTACGTTGTTTGCCCGATTGAATTTGGAGCAGGGCGTTTGGATGCTCTATCTGGCTTCAAAAGGATTGACATTTTTCCAGATCGGGCTGATGGAAACCATTTTCCATTTAACTTCTTTTCTCATGGAAGTGCCCACTGGTGCGATTGCCGACCTTTATGGTCGCAAGGTCAGCCGGGTGATTGGGCGGATCTGTTCTTTTCTAAGTACGTTGTTGATGCTCCTCTCCAAAGATATAAATATGATTGGGCTCGCTTTCGTATTTAGCGCACTGGGTTATAACTTTGAATCGGGGGCAGGGGACGCGCTCATCTTTGATTCAATGAAGGAACTGGGCAAAGAAGAAAGTTATGTGAAGGTGGCTGGCATAACGGAAACGATCATGCAAAGTGCAGGCGTGATTGCGCTTGTGCTTGGCGGGTACATTGCTATGCTGCGTTATGATCTGGTTTATGAAATAGGACTGACAGTTACCGCAATTGCGCTGATCCTTGCATTAAGCTTTACTGAACCAACAATTGGCAAGGTTAGCTATACTTCCAACGTAATCAGCGGTTTGAGGAAACAAGTAAGCGACAGCTTGGCGGTGCTCAAGAGTGAACCGCGAGCGGCAGTCCTGATCTTACTCTCAGAAGGTTTCAATGTCTTTAGTGTTACTTTGTTCTTCTATATCCAAAATTATTATAAAAGTTTGAACTACTCTGAACTTGAGATCGGCATTATTCTCGCGGCAGGAGGGATTCTTGCTGCTTTCGCCGCGCTTAAGGCGCAAAGAATTAAGTTGGCTTCTTCACTCCGAACTCTGATGACTTTTTTGCCCCTGGCTGCCATCATCTGTTTTTGGGGAGTACTCACCCCAAAATTGGGGTTCTTGTTCTTTATATTGCTTACCTTACTTGAAAGCCTGATGTTTGTATTGACAGGAGACGCGATCAACCAGCTTATTCCCAGTCAGCAACGTGCAACCCTGCTGTCCTTGCAAAGTATGCTTTTTTCGCTCTTTATGATGCTGCTTTTCCCTCTGATCGGAAAATTGGCCGACCGGACCACACTGGCTATCGCATTTGTTGTGCTGGCAGCGCTTGCCACTGTTGTACTGCTAACTTTCTCGATCATCGTGGGCAGGGTCCTGGCAGTTCCCAGGTTATTCGATAATCCAGCCCCTAAGTAAACATGCGGCGGCTTTTTTCTACCTCCTCCCGGCGAATGCGCATCAATTCTTTGCGCATCTGCGGGTGAATGGATGGGTTGGCAATCAATAGATCAGTATCCCCAAGAATCAAACTTCCCTGATTAAAAATGGGCGTGGCAATTGCCCCTGCCTCCATGGCAACGAGTGTGCCGGCCGCATGGTCCCAAACGTGGCTGGACATATCCCAGCAGCCATCAAAGCGACCGCAGGCCACATAGCATGCATCCAGGGCAGCGGAACCATACCGCCGGACGGTCTGGCAGAGTTGAGACAGTTGCAGGAAGTTTTCCACGTTAATCATGCTCACCTTGGGGTCATGAAAGCGGAAACCAGTCACTAACATGGCATCGATCAAGTCTGGAACTTCGGACACATGAATTTGTTTTCCATTGAGCTTAGCCCCTTTGCCAGCCTCAGCGGTAAAAAATTCATCCAGAGCTGGAGCGTAAACCACGCCCAATTTAAGTTCTCCTTTATACGCATAAGCAACAGACACTGCATAGACGCGCAGACCGTGCGAATAATTGAGTGTGCCGTCCAGAGGGTCAATGAACCATTGGTGGTCTGCATCGCCGGAGTGCCATCCGGACTCCTCGGCAACAATCTGATGGTCCGGGAAATGCTGCGTAATCTCCCCAAGTAAGTAGCTTTCTGAGGCTTTATCCGCCTTGGTGAGGAGATCAGCTTTACCTTTATATTGAATGTCCAATTCATCAAACTGCATGTTGAGCAGCATTTTTCCTGCGTCTTTTGCCCAGCGGGTAACTTGGGTGAGTGTAGGAGTTGCTTTCATAATGGTTTACCTTTCCCCCTATTGTAGCATCCTCATCTTGTCTGTTTACTGAATGTACACCGAGCATAATGATTCTCATGGGGTGTGGATGTGGATAGCTTCCTAAAAATTGTGGAAAAAGCCCTTATAATAGGGGATAATTGCCTGAAATCTGTGGATAGTGGGACTTCTCATGACTAACCAAACTGATCTGCCAACAACTAGCCCTCAAATGCCAAGATTTGCCGTCTTACAGCTTTCCGGCTGCTCGGGATGTGAGGTTTCACTGCTTAACGCGGATGAATGGCTGTTTGAATATCAGTT
The DNA here is from genome assembly GCA_040772525.1 of Anaerolineaceae bacterium. GTDB lineage: Bacteria > Chloroflexota > Anaerolineae > Anaerolineales > Anaerolineaceae > Mesolinea. Next base: position 10,203 of record JAXGXZ010000002.1, read on the forward strand.
GGTTTATATGCCTCTGGTGATCTCCTCTCAAACTATTCCTGAAGATATCGAGGTGCTGCTGGTGACCGGCGGCGTACGCAATGAAGAAGACGAATACAGACTCATCCAGGCTGCTTCCATGGCTCGAAAAGTGGTGGCAGTAGGTACCTGCGCTATTTCCGGCGGGGTCGCTAATCTGGGAGACCGCGATGAAGTGCGCAAATTGTTTTCCTCCGGCACAAAAAGGCATGCCCTCCCGGCGCTGCTGCCCAATACCCATCCTGTGGATGCAGTGGTAAATGTGGATCTCTATCTCCCAGGCTGCCCGCCGACCCCGGAACTCTTTATAGCAGCGCTGACTAATGACCCCAATTTCAAACCTGCGTCCATTGTGTGTGTGGAATGTGGACGGAAAAAGTTATCCGATATGAAGCCTGATCACCTCAGCGGTTTCCAGAGCGGCACGGTGCTGCCCGATATCTGCCTGGTCAATCAGGGTTACCTTTGTTTGGGCATTTCTACCAGAGGGGGGTGCCGCGCGCTTTGTACGCGACCCGGGCACCCCTGCGTGGGATGCCGCGGTCCATCAGATGCCTTCATTGAGAAGGAAAGCTATGTTTGGCTGGAAAACGTTAAGCGCGTTTTCTCCCGCATGACAAATGTTCCACCAGAAGAGGTGCTCAAAGAGCTTAAATCGCCCCAGCTCTCCCTGTTCCTGGATCAGTTCTCAGACTATGAGGGTGGCAACCGACTACCTCGCGATAAAACCAAGGTGCTCTGATGACTACACTCACTTTTCCTCTAAGCCGTATCGAAGGCCATGCCCGCGTAGTAGTAGAAACCGAAGGCGGCGAAGTTCTATCTGCCCAATTTCAAGCAATGGAAATGCGTGGCTTCCGCTATTTTGTCCTGGGAACACCGGCTGAACAAATGCCTGTAATCGTTCCCCGCATTTGCGGGGTTTGCTCAACTGCGCATCATGTGGCATCGGTAAAAGCACTTGAAAACCTTTATGAGGTAACACCCACACCCCTGGCGGAAAAGATCCGTGAGATTCTGCTCTTGGGACAGTTGGTGCAAAACCAGGCTACTTCCCTTTTCCTCTTCACGATGCCAGACCGGGCAGGAGTGAGCTCTATTTTTCACATGACCGAAGAGGAGGCCAGCAAAGAGCGGCAATTTAACATTGCCCGCTGTGCTCTGAGAGTTCGGAAGATTGGTACAGATCTGATCAGTCTGGCGGGAGGACAGTTTATCCATCCGGTAAAGGCAGTCGTAGGCGGAGTTACCAGTGGGATAGATAGAGAAAAAGCAGATACCATGGTGCAAGCACTTACCGAGCAGATTCCGGTTGCCAGTGCTTTGGTGGAAGATTATTGGGAAATGTCTATGGCTCTGAGAGACCGCATCGGCACTTGGGGTGACGATGCACCGACCCATTACCTGACCTCTACCGGAGAGTATGGGCTGGAACTCAACAGCCATCTCTTGCGTGTGATGGACGGCGAGGGTAATGATGCGGAAAGTTTTGACCCTAATGAATACGAGGAACGCCTCGAAGTACGCGAATCCCGCTATTCTTATGCAGGTGAGAGCAGTTATAAGGGTGGGATATTGCGGGCGAATAGCCTGGCACGCATCAATATGACCAAAAAGCTGGGTACGCCCATCGCTGATGGCTACCTCCGAAGATTCAGAGAAGTTTTCGGACAGCCGGCTCACGCGATCTTGTTATTTGATCTCTGCCGGGGGATTGAGTTGGTGTATGCCATGGAACGTGTGCGCGAAATGCTTATGGAACCTTTGGACTGCTGTGAGCCCCAGGTAGGCTACACGCCTCGGGATGGAGTTGGGTACGGTCTTGTCGAGGCTCCCCGCGGACCTTTAATTCACCGCTATACGGTGGAACGAGGTTTAATCACAAATGCAGCCTTCGTGATCCCAACTGCGCACAACATGCAAGCAATCCGCCGGGCACTGATGGTGGTATCCAAACGATATATTAGTCCGGCTGGTATTAATCTTGAGCTCGAAAAGGCGGTGGGTCGGGTGGTGCGCGCTTTTGACCCCTGCATTGCCTGCGCCACACAGTAGGATCTTATTTTTCATTGCTCTCTCTTGCTGCTTGCTTGCTGTTCCGCAATCCTCGGCGGGGCACATCCCTGACGCGGCTGATCAATAGAGTTCCGATCAGTGAAAAAACAATGGATGCAACAAACATGGTAGGGTAGTTGAAGTGGTTCACCAGCCAGCCTGCCAGAAAAGGCGCGGCTAGAATAAAAATTCCAGTTGAGGTGCGCGCGATGCCAATGTAGATTGTACGTTGAGATTCCTCTCCGAGTTCCATAGCCAGCACTGAATCACCCACCACCATTGCTGCGGTGTACAAGCCAAACAGAACAAAGATGAGATCATAGATCCATGGGGTGGGGGCAGTCAACGCAATAATTAAGGATAAAATCCACAGCAGCATGGCTATTTCAATGTTGCGTTTCGGACCAATCCGATCTCCAAGCGCTCCAAAGATGGCATATCCGATGATACCGGAGAAAAAGATTAATCCGGTATATAATGCCGCATGTCCGTCGTCCAGGTTAAAGCGCTGCAAGCCATACACAGCCAAGTAGGCAGAGGCCATTCTGCCCAGAAAGAGAATAGATTGTCCTGAAAGATAGATTCTCAGGTTGCTGTCACGCCTTATGGTTTTCCAAATTAAACCCCAGTCGGTCAGCCTTTCTTTGCCAAGTTCTGCTGTCTCTTTGCTTTCATCATACTCCGGGGAGGCTGGTGGTTCTGGGTCGCGATTCTTGGAGAAGAAGTAAAAAGAGATCCATTGCGCGATGACCGCAATACTAAAGCCAACCGCATAATTGGTTGGGTAGGCCAGACCTGATAACACAACAGCAGCGATGGAGGAACCGAGCACACCCATGGATTGTGCAAAGACACGCGAGAAGCCGTAGAAACGTGAGCGGTGGCTGATGGGAATAACCGTTGCCATCAATTCCTGCCATGGGAGTGCGGTAAGTCCTCCTCCCAGGCCCCTTGCTACCATCAGAATAAGCAGAATAGTAACGGCAGTGCTTCTGCTCAAACTGGGAATAAGCAGCGCGAGGATTGGAAATAACAGATAAGGAAGCCGCTCCAGAACCGCCATTTTGACCACAAAGGGCACCTTGCGTTTTAGACGGCCAACATAACCTGCCATGAATAATTGCGGCAGGAACCATCCGGCGTTGGCGATGGCAGGGATAAGCCCGATGATGATGGGTGAATCAGTCAATGTGGCGGCGAACACAGGCATGATCGTATTGATTGACACGAAGGAATCCGCCAGGAAGAAGAACATCAGATCCAGGGTGTTATAGATGACGCTGTGCTTAAAATTAGCAGCTACTTCCGGGCGGACATTATCCTCCGGATTGATGCGCATGGCTGCTGAGAGCATCTCTCGAAATCGGGAACGCATAATTACCTGTTACTCCGTGATATATGATGGCGGGGCAACAAGGCCTATTATAAGAGCAATCGGGCAACTTTGAGTTCTGATAGTTTCTATATTTTTACCCGCTTCATTTACAATTGTTGCAAAAGGAAAATATGAAGCAGATTATCAGAGACAACTTATTTGGCGGTCAGGATAAACTTGCCAACGCGGTCAGGATTTATCGAACCCGCCATCTCGGGCTGAACCACTTGGGAGCCAAACACCCCGCCATCCCCAAACCGGGTGAACCAGTGACCCTTTGGGCAACAACCAGTTTCACCCTTCCATTTAAAACGGTCCGGCTTGCTTACAGTGTGGATGATTGGAAGACGCAGCAAGAACTGGATTTTTATCCTGCAAAAAAACACTGGGATTCCCTTATATGGAACTGGGTGCAACACTGGGAACTTACCTTACCCGCCCAACCCGAAGGTTCCCTGCTGCGTTATCTTGTCTGGGCAGACCTCAGCCAGGATCAAACTGGAATCGTGAAAAAGGTTTTTGCAGATTCCCAGACCGCTGTGCGGCGAAACTCAGATCAGTTCGCCATCTTTTACAGCCCTCATAACCTTCCGGAATGGAGTAAGAACGCCCGTGTTTACCAGATTTTCGTGGACCGTTTCAATCCGGGCAAGGGGCGAAGTTGGCTGCAAACAGAAGATCTCACCCAGCCAATGGGCGGAACATTGCGCGGTGTAATCGAAAAGCTTGATCATATTCAGTCTCTGGGGTTCAATGCTATTTGGCTGACCCCTATATTCGCCTCTCCCACCCATCACGGCTATGATGCCACCGATTATTTTAAGATCGAACCCCGCCTTGGAAGCTTGGCTGACTTTGATGAATTGATTGAGCAGGCACATCAGCGCAAATTGCGCGTGATACTCGACTTTGTTGCCAATCATGTATCCAATAAACACCCTGCCATGTTGGAGGCTCTAAAAGACCGGAAGGCTCCCACAAAGAAATGGTTTGAGTGGTACACTTGGCCGCGTTACCGCTCTTTTTATCATGTTAAGAGTATGCCTGAACTCAACCTGTGCTTTGGTTCTCCTGCCCGAGCGCATCTGCTCGAGGCTGCACAATACTGGCTCAAGCGCGGGGTGGATGGTTACCGTTTAGATTACGCTCACGGCACAGGGCTAGACTTTTGGGTGGACTTCCGCCAAGCTTGTGAAGAGGTGAACCCGGAGTGCTGGACATTCGGCGAGGTGGTCACCAGTGCTGAAGAACAGGCAGCCTTCGCCGGTGGCATGCATGGGACCCTGGACTTTTTGAGTTGCCAGGCGCTGCGTGCCAGCTTGGCGCAGCAGGTTTGGCCTCTCTCAAAGCTGGCTGGCTACCTCGAAGCCTACCATGCTGCTTTCCCGGAAGGGTTCAGCCGTCCATCTTTTATCGATAATCACGATATGAACCGCTTCCTTTATGTTGCCTACAATGACCCGCGTTTGCTTGAAATCGCGCTGACCCTACTCTACCTCATGCCGGGGCCTCCTATTGTCTTTGCCGGCACAGAGAGTCTGCTTTCTCAGCATCGTTCCATCCATGATGAGGATTCAATTGGTTTCGACGAAAGCCGCCTGCCGATGAATTGGGAAGACCTCTCGGGTAAAAAAACAGTCGAATTTCCGTCTTTATCTTATTTGGCCAATATGAGGGCTAACCTGATTGGATTGGATTGTGCGGTATGGCAGACCCTCTTCGTGGATGACCGGCAGCGAACCGCGCTCTGGCTGATCAAACGGGAAGGGCAAAACAACCTGTATTTTGCTCTCAACCTGTCCGAGCAAGAACGCAAACTCAATCTCGGTGACCACTCCGGATCTCAGAAACTTGTGTGTTTAGGTGAAGGAAAGGGCAAATTATCTAAGAATGAACTCACGCTCCTGCCATGTACCTGCCAGGTTTTGTTGGAAGAAGGTATATGATAATAGTTTAATAGCTGTCAAAAGAGGAGAATTATGGACGAATCTAATCCGAACAAACCACATTCCACCGCGGTGAAGGTTGTAATTGGTCTCATTGTGATTGTATTGGCAGCGCTTCTGCTGATGGGGTACAGCCTGACTCGCCTGATTGGACGCACTTTTACGCCTATTCAACAGGCCAATGACGGACTGGCAACGCAGGTCTCTCAACTCTTGCACCCTACGCCTACCATCATCCCGGATCCGGTAACAATCATTCATGAGGTCCGTTCTTTGGCGCGATTGGAAACTATTCAGTATAGTGTGGAGAAAGTTATCACGGCTGAACAAAACCAGGGCTTGTTTGGCCCCTTGTTTGGAGATAAATTGCTTTTCGTTGCGCATGGATATACGATTGCGGGGGTTGATCTGGCGGAAATGAGTTCCGCGGACCTCAACTTGCGGGATGGCATTTTGTATGTGTGCCTGCCTAAAGCTGAAGTGTTTGTCGCCACACTCAATAACGACCAATCTTATGTGTATGACCGAACCACCGGCATTCTTACCAAGGGCAGTCCGCAGTTGGAGACCGCCGCGAGGCAAGCCGCGGAAGAAGAGATCCTGAACGCCGCGCTTAATGATGGTATTCTCAAGCAGGCAGAAATGAATGCCCAGGTTTTCCTGGCGTCTTGGTTCAAAACCATGGGCTATGCCAACGTGGTTTTTGAAACAGCCCCCTAACCTTTTACCATTAAAAATCCCCCGGCAGTTTTATTATGAGCGCGAAGACACTATTTTAAAAGCAGGGTACTAATATATCAGGATTACTTGCAAGCGGTCTTAGGAATCAAACCATATCGGATTTGAAAGCAGTACAGGCATAGCTGGCAGAAGTCCCTGATAAGACTGCCATAATTCGAACCGCACGAAGCCAGCTGAGCGCACAGGAAAACTCCCCTTGAAACTCCCCGATGCAGGGGCGGTGAACCAATCTATGCTCTCATTGGTGCTAACCACGCGCAGCACATCTCCCTTGACCAGTCCGTCCACCTGAACTTCTACCGCCAGCCCTTGCCGCCAGGAGACCGAATCACCCATTTGGGCTTCACCGCAGTGCATGTCCAGAATGTGACTGTGAGGTTGAAACGTGATGTAACTATGTCCATTCCTGACAGCAGCTAAAATATCTGCCGGGGAGTTGGATTGAGCATAAACGTACTGCGCCGGGCCGGCCAACATCTGAGCAAAACAGTCTTTATGGTAATCTGAACCGCCAACAGCCGATATTTTGCGGCCTGCCACAAGCATGGACTGCCACAGGCCGATGGCGCGTAGATTGGAAGGCCGCATGGGACCGTTCCATACCTCCAGCACGTCAAAGGGAAGACGACTTAAATCATAGGTAAACGGGCAGGAATCATCACTCGGGTGGTTGAGTACAATCAATGCACCGCGGTCGCGGGCGGTCTCAAAAATGCGTAGAACATCCGCCTCGTTTTGCACCGCAAAGGTACCATCATAGGGTTTTTCCACTCCCAAAAAGTTGGCATGGCCGTGATATTGCGTCCACTCGATCCCGGGGATAAGCGTGATACCGGATACTTCCTGAACCGAATCGATATTTGTGGGATGATTGTGGTCCGTGATACCCACAAAGTCAAGGCGGTGGGCGCGCGCGTGTTCTGCCAACTCTCTCAGGGTTAGATTCCCATCCGATGTGGTCGTGTGCGTGTGCAGGTCCCCGACGAGCAAGCGGCGGTGTTTGTACTCAAAGTGCAATTGATAAATCACATCCACACCCTCATCCGCCACTCTGTAAATGCCGGCAATAATCTGCCAGGTGCCGGGCTTCAGGGGGGTGGGGTGGCAGCCGGGCGTAGCATCGGTTTCAGAAATTACGATTTCATTTTTGTTCGAGCCGGTACTGGCGATATGTTCGCCATCCGGCCCAATCAAACCCAGATCAATGGTATTCAAACGTGAACGTGCTGATAGTATTCCTTCCGGCAGTGGGATTTCAGAAGTGCTGTAGTGCTGATAGTGATAGGAAAGTGTAAAACGTTCCACATTGGCAGGCATCTCAAATGGCAGCAGTTGATGAGACAGGCCGGTTTCCGGCCCAAAATGTTTTTGGATGGATAGTTCGGCGGGTTGTTTCAGGTTTGGATCACTACTCATGACAGTCCACTCTGTTCATGACTATTTGCTGAGCTGCTGACACAACCAGCTTTCCAATTGTGCCTGCCAGTAAGGCCAGGTGTGAGTCCCTTCATTCTCAATGTAAGTGAGCGGTACATTCATCGATTCGGCAACTTTGGCATAGAAACGGTTCATATCCACCAGGTCGTCCTGCGCGCCGCAGATGGCAGTCATCTGCGGGTAGACGATTGGATTTTCAGCTATCATTTGCAGCCAGACAAAAGTATCATTAGGGCTGTTCTCGACCTTATCCAATCCACCGTAGATCATGCCAACCTCATGCAGAAGTGCCGGGTTTGCGGCTTTGTCCGGGGGCAACAGATTCAGGTTCATCATCAGCAGACCGGAAAGCGAGAGCGCAGCGCGGTATTGTTCCGGCTTCAGGATGGCGCACTTGAAGGCACCATACCCGCCCATGGAGTTGCCGGCGATGAGTGTATTCTCCTTTTCCAAATTGAACTTGAAAACCTGTCGCAGATACGCGGGCAGTTCTTCGGTTACATAAGTAAAGTAAGCCTGTCCATTGAGCATGTCCGCGTAGAAACTGCGTCCGACTGTTGGCATGACCACACAAAGCCCTAACTCACGGGCGACAGTTTCTATGTTGCTGTAGCGCACCCAGGCGCTTGAATCATCCGTCAATCCGTGGAGCAGAAAAAGAACCGGGTAATTCTCCAACTTATCCTGTCTGCCAAGATCAGGAAGAATGACATGCAAAGGCACATTGACCTGAATGCTTTCGGGCACAGTGTCCAAACAAATGAGAGGCATAGATCTCCTATTCTTCCCGGGATGGCTCAAGACTGGGATCCAGCGAATCAGAGAGTTCCTGAGAAATGTCCAATACCGCTTCCTGGTTCACCTGAGGAGGCATATCGCCTGAATCTAAGTCAGCTGAATTCAGGGAAGGCGTGTCTTTGAAATCGATGAAGAAAGAGAAAACCAATGAGATAAGCATACAAACAAAGGGAAAAACGGTCAGCAGGAATTTTGACGCTGTCCCGGGTTGTGGCCCCGGATTGTTGCCGCTCTCAAAAACGAACAAAATAAAAAGGAGGGAAAACGCCAGACTGGTAAACAAACCCGAGAGGCGGTTCATGAAGCCCAGCGCGTTGCTTATAATACCTTCGCGGCGCACTTTGAATTTAGCGGTATCTTCGTCCATCACCTTGGCTTGAATCAGATCCATTGTGGTGATTACCCCCGCGAAACCGAAACCAACCAAAGCGGAAGCGAGCAAGGCAGTGATAAAGGAATTGGCAAAATAAAGAGGGATGAAAGCCAATGCTAGGGCGAGTAAAGCCATGCGCCATACGCGCATGAGGGGGGCCTTGCGCACAAAGGCGGCCCATATTGCCACCGAGGCAATAGCGATGAGCAGAACAACGGCGAAAAGCAAAGAAGTCTGACCGCTGGAGATGCCCAAGGTGTATTTGGCATAAAAGGGCATACCCGCCATTACGAGACTCATCGCGGCACTGTAGAACGCGTTGGTGAAGCCTGCAATCCAAAATTTACGGTTGGTAGCCAGCTGCTTCAGACTTTGCCATAATTTCGGTTTGGGTTCATCGGCGGTCACAATCCTTTCCTTGCTGGTGAATGCCATATAGAGGATGACCAGTCCGCCAATTACACCGTAGATTACCGCGGTCATGCCAAAACCAATCTTGTCAGCCACGATAGGTGTTAGGGCGATGCCAATGATCATCGCGACCAGTTGAAAAGCCTGTCTGAGGGCATTGGTTTTGGCGCGCTCTGCGTCCGTTCTGAAAAGTTCAGGAAAAAGGGCTCCGTAATTAGCATTGATTACCGAGTCGATGGTGCCGGTAAACATATAGAAGAGGGCGGCCCAAGCAACCAAGGACTTCCCAGCCAAAAAAGCAGGGGTAGAAAAGAAGGCGATCAGACCCAAAACCAATAAGGGAGTGGCAATCACCAACCAAGGTTTGCGGCGGCCCCAACGGGTACGCGTTCGGTCGGATAGATAGCCGTAAACGGGATTGTCGATGGCATCCAAAAAGGTATACAGGAAAATAACCGATGCCCACTCGGTAGTTGTGACACCCAGTTTATCTACATAAAAAACCGCGGCGTAGGTCTTCAGGAGATTGATGGGGATGGAAGTGCCAAACATGCCTATGGCGTAATTAAAGGTTTTCATGCGCTCAGATTTCATATTTTGACCTTCTTGACTAATGAATTTTCCTGAATAATTATAAACGGAGGAACTTAGTTTTTTAATTGTATAGGGCAGGCGAGTATAATGCTTGGCATGAAGATCGCAATTGTTGGAGCGGGTCCCGCGGGCATAATGGCTGCCATACAAGCCTCATGTGGTCAAAATGAGGTGGTACTGTTCGAACAAAACTCCCGGATTGGTAAAAAACTCTTAGTCACTGGGAGCGGTCGCTGCAATCTGACCAACGCCAATCTGAGCCCACAACGCTATACCGCTGAAGCTGGCTGGATGCAGACTTTTTTGGAGTCTTTTGATCTTCCGCGCATGGAGCAAGCCCTGTTGGAATTAGGAATTGCTCTGTTTCATACTGGGGACAGTTGGTATTATCCGCTTTCTGAATCGGCGCAGTCTGTCGTGGTCCTTCTCGAGACCCAATTGAGGAACCATAACGTTTTATTGCGCATAGCCACAAAGGTGAGTGATATCAGGCTTGAGAATAAATCTAAGAAGGGTGGGGGAGGGTTCCTCATCTCGTATGAGGATGACCACGGTCTTCAGCGGGAAAACTTCGACTATGTTGTAATCGCAACAGGAGGATGTGCGTACCCCGAACTGGGGAGCAGGGGGGAGCTCTTTCCACTGCTTGCCTTGTTAGGCCATAGAATAACTCCAATTGCTCCAGCTTTGGGACCTATTTATGCTAATCTGGGAGCCTTCAAAGCTCTGCAGGGTCAGCGGTTTGATGTGCGTACGCAAATAATGGAGAAGGGGAAAGTTCTGGGGCAGAGTATTGGCAATGTGATTGTTATTGATAAGGGTTTCAATGGTCCCGGAATAATGAATCTGAGTCATTTGGTATCTTCCAACCCGGATCGAAAACTGCAATTGAGATTATCCTTTCCTGCGCTCGAGTCGCCTGCTTTGCATACTCTGGCAAAACAACCGGGTCAGACAGTATCCTCCCTATTGAATGCTTTCTTTAACCCTAAAGCCACCCAGACCCTCCTGAAGATTGCAGGAATTGCTGCTGGAACGGAACTTAACGGGCAGAAACATAGTTTATTGGATCGGTTGCTGAAGGCTTGCGAACTTAACTTTGAGGTGACTGGAGCAGGTGGGTTTGACCGCTCTCAGGCAAGTGCGGGTGGCGTCTGCCTGGCGGAGGTAGACCCGCGAACCATGCAATCGAGGCTTATTCCCGGGCTTTACCTGGTGGGGGAAACATTGGATGTAGTGGGGGAGTGCGGCGGCTATAACTTGCACTTCGCTTTTGGCAGTGGTTACCTGGCAGGAAAATACCTTGCTTCTGAATAGTATTACCTTTTATTAATTAACCGCGGGATTGAATGTGTTCCTCAAATGCCTCCATCAACTGCCGGGCAACATCCACGCTGATTTTTTCTGAAATAACTAGCTTTTGAATGAGTCCCAGAATAGGATTAGCTGGTTCCCGCTCGGAGTTCTCAATTTTTTGGATTAACCGGTCCAAACGAAGCCGGATAGTAGGGTAGGTGACCCCATAGGTCTGCGCGGTGACTTTGAGAGAACCCGAGTTTAGAATGAAGTGTTTAATGAAGAGCAGATCGTCCTTTTCAAGGCCATTCAACCAAGCTGGCATTGGATTATTCACCATAGTCAAAAAGTACCTTAATATCAGTTTATTATTTATTAAATTATACTTTCATTTAATTCAATTTCAATTTACTAATTGAATCATCTATTTAGAATAGCGATAGAATGCCAAGAATAAATCTTTAGAAATCAGGAGAGATTTGAATGCGTGTACTGATTATTGGAACGGGCTATGTAGGGTTGAACACGGCGGTGGTGTTGAGTTACCTGGGTCATGAGGTAACCTGTGTGGATGTCAACGTTGAAAAGATCAAGCTGCTTCAGGCAGGTATTACGCCCATCTACGAACCGCATCTTGATGAATTGTTCAAACAGGTGAAGGATAAGATCAAATTCACTTCCAGTTACGATACAGCGGACATACCAAGCACAGAAGTCGTTTTCATTGCAGTTGGTACGCCGGCTTTGGCAGATGGCAGCGCTAACCTTGAATATGTAAGACAGGCGGCTGAGTCTATCTCTGAACGGCTTGGAGAAGATTTTACTGTGGTCGTCAACAAATCCACTGTCCCAATTGGTTCCGGAAATTGGGTGGGTGCGATTATCAAGCAGCACTATGAAGAAACACATGGCAAGAAATCCAATGGTCTCTTTAGCGTGGTTTCAAACCCTGAATTTCTCAAACAGGGCGCTGCTCTGCACGATTCTTTCTATCCGGATCGCATTGTGATTGGCTCCGATGATCCTGAAGCCACAGCACGGCTTGAGGCATTGTTTGATGGGTTAATCAAGCAGAATTTCACCCCGCCAGAAGGACTGCCACGCCCTCAGGATGTTAAAGAGGTACCGGTGTTGGTCTGTGACCTGACCTCTGCGGAAATGATCAAATACGCCGCCAATGCTTTTCTGGCTCTCAAGATCTCCTTCATTAATGAAATAGGTCATCTGGCACAAAAAGTTGGCGGGGATGTGAATGCCATCGCCAAGGGTATCGGCCTGGATAATCGTATTGGTCCGGCCTTCCTCAACGCGGGCATTGGCTGGGGTGGCTCCTGCTTCGGCAAAGATACCGCTGCGCTTATCAGCACAGCTCAAGAGTATAAGCTGGCTATGCCAATTATCCAGGCAGCTAGGGAAGTTAACTATAACCAGCGAATTTGGGTGGTGGACGCCTTGCAGGAATCACTTAAGATACTTAAAGGCCGCCGGATTGCCTTGCTTGGTTTCAGTTTCAAACCCAACACCGATGACCTGAGGGATGCCCCCAGCCTCGATATCAGCCGTTTACTGCTTATGCGTGGTGCTATCGTGCGTGCCCATGATCCCATCGCTCTTGATAACGCCCGCCGCCAATACCCAGACATGGGTGTGACCTACTGTCAGGATGTTAAGGATGCCTTGGACGAGGCAGAGGCGATCGTTTTGGTAACAGAGTGGCCAACTTATCGTGAGTTGGACTGGAGCAAGATTACCCCTGTTCCAATTGTGGATGGCCGTAACTTCTTAGACAGGGATCGTCTTACCGAACTAGGGTTTACTGTGATTGGTGTGGGTAGATAGTTTTTGTACGCAGGTAGAATGCGCCGAGCTGCATAAACAAAGCTTAGAAAATAATAAAAATCTGTTGAGTGTGTTTCCGCTCCGCCAGGAATTCTCCTTTTCAAAAATGAAGGGTGAAGTGGTGATACCCAAAAATAATACTTATGAGAATACATATTCTCGATAGTAATATTTGAGTTAAAAGGCTTTTGGGAACCTGAGTAACCCCAGCCAAAATAATACCTGCACAAATTGAGCCCTTTCAGATGGTCCAACGCCCAATTATGTCCGTAATTAAGGTTTCTAGCCGAATTTGACGCGCTGTACGGGCTTCTGTTAAAAATTAAGGTATGAATTACCCAAAACTGGCAAAGAAACTATAACTTATCGGATACCACACCATGCTTAAAGCATGTTTACCAGTTAATTAATAGAAGCAAGGGTTTCTTTATTAGGTAATTTCCACATCCAGGGATTTCACTAGTTTTTCTATTTGGTGATCTTCTCCTCAAGACAGAACTCTACCTCCACCTGAATGATGACCGTGACCGCTCCCATCCAGAAAGGCAGTTACAATTACTTATGAGAATAAGGTAAGAATCCAAAACTAATCGGATGCGCAAGGATGGTAAGGAATACAAAATGCCCGCTAAAAGTCAATCCAAGACAGCTCTCCTGACCCTCAGCCCTGAAGAACTTAAAATAGCAACCCCCCTCCCCTCCCCCGCGGAGGCTTACCTGAATATGCTTAGCCCCTCCGGCAGGCGCACGCAGCTGACCGCACTCAACAACCTGGCCTTCCTGTTCTCAAACGGCAAACTCTCCAACGCGCTCAAATTTCCCTGGCAGCTCCTGCGCTATGAACACACATCCCTGCTTCCAGCGGTGATGGTGGATATTGGTTACGCCAAATCCAGTGTAAACAAGCACCTCGTAGCGCTGAGGCGGGTACTCGGGGAGGCGTATCGCTTGGGGCTTTACGCTGAACACAATGACTACTACCGCGCGGCGGCTATTAAATCCTTGCGCACGCAAACCATTCCCCGAGGACGGGCATTAAAAATGGAAGAGCTTTCAGCGCTTGTGGAAACCGCTCTGGCAGATCAACGGAATCCAACGCTTGGAATCCGCGATGCAGCATTGATTACCACGCTTTATGCAGCTGCCCTGCGCAGGCAGGAGATTGTTGACCTCAATTTGGCAGACTTAACGCTCTCAGAATCCAAACTGCGCGTTCTGGGTAAAGGCAGCAAGAAACGTGTTGTCTATCTCTCTCAGGATGCCCTGCAAGCCCTGCTGGTCTGGCTTGAGCAGCGCGGAAGAAGATTAGGACCGCTTTTCACACACGTGACTAAAGGCGGCAAGGCTACACTGCGGCGGCTAACTCCCCAGGCAGTTTACTACCTGCTCAACCGGCGCGCTTTGCAAGCGGGTGTTAGCGCCTTCACGCCGCACGACCTGCGCCGTACTTCCATCACAGAGCTTCTAGCTGCGGATGTGGATGTGCTGACAGTCTCTGCCATTGCTGGTCATGCCAGCGCGGATACGACCAAGCGCTATGATAAGCGATCAGAGGAAACTAAAAAAGCGGCGGCGGAGAAGCTGGAATCCCCCTTTAAAATCAAGCCAGACTTGTAGAAACCTATTCGTACTTTAGAGCATTCACGGGCACTAAAGTGGCTGCGTTCAGGGCTGGATAAAGCCCGGAGAGCAAACCTACCAATGTGGCAAACGCAACACTAAAGACAGGCAGCCACCAGGGCATGGAAGTGGCAATCGGTGAGCCTCCCATCATCCCGCCCCCGCCGGAGGATGCCTGAGTGGCAAGGTAGGCACCGCCAAACACATTGATGATGGAGCAGATCACCCATCCCAGTCCAACACCGCCTAAACCGCCCAGAAAACCAATCCCGGCAGCCTCCCCCAAAAAGATACTCAGCACATTATTATTGGTCGCGCCGATGGCCTTCATAATTCCAATTTCGCGCACTCGCTCCAGAATTGTCATGGTCATGGTGTTGGCAATGCCGATGGCTGCCACCAGGAGCGCAATTGCTCCTACCCCGCCAAAGACGACTTGCATGATGGTAAAGAAAGAGTTAATTCCTTCCACAGTAGACTGCGGGGTATAGGCTTGGAAACCCATTTCGTTAATCTGTTTGCTAATCTCAATGGTCTGTTCAGGCGATTCCGCGCGTACAATCAATGAGTTATATCCTTCCTTGTTGCGGTTAATGTGTTTGCCGGCTACCCATTCATTCCACTGCTGCATCTGATCCAGAGGAACATAGATGCTGCCATCCGCCTCACCTTTGGTTTCCTTCAGTACCCCAACAACCTCAAAAGTATAGGAACGTTTTGTCATCACCCCATCATTTGACCATTTCATCAGGTTTGCTTTGATGACTTTGCCAAACAATTCAGGTGGTGGCGGGGGCTCCTTTCCTGGTTGAGCGTTTTGCAAATAAAAATTGCGTGGAACCCAGGAGCCAATGACAATCTTATTTTTCTCCAATGTGGTAACACCCTGACTGGCTTCGTACCCCATGTCCTTGAGGTCGTCCACGTTGACACCAACGATCTGGCTGTAACCAGTAAATTGATCGTAGCTGAGATCCATGCTTGCCTGAAGGTAATCAGTCACGATTACCCGTTCGACACCGGGAATAGCTTGAATCTGTTTAATCGCGTCCAGGGTCAGTTTTTTAATGTCTGATTCTTTGAATTCCTGTATAACACCGGGTTGCATATCCGGATAGCCCTGATAGACATTGATCTTGGAGAGGTCACTGATACCCCAGAGCGAGCTTGTGGCATTTTTCTGCAAGCCAGCGCCAAGAGATACCAGCGTCACCACGGCGGCTGTGCCAATAACGACCCCAATGGCGGTCAGGGCAACACGGCCTTTGCGCCGCCCAAGGTTATCCAAAATCAGGCTGAAGAGATCAGCAATTCGCATAGCGTGCCCTATCCTTTACCGCCAGGCATGGGCATGGGGACTTCGTTTGGAACTTCAGGCATAACGGGTGTCTCAGAACTGGTACCCAGACCGAAGAAACCTTTGATGGCATTCCATAGTTTGGACCAAAATGAAGGTTCCTTCTGCGGGAAGCTGCCATCCATGCTGGGACCACCCTGACTGCCATCCGTGAAAGCGGGATCAATCATAATTGGATTGCCTTGTTCGTCTAAAACCGGGTTGCCTTTCTCATCCAGCAGTGGCTGCAGTAGGCCAGACACACTCTGGCCGGCGATAACCTCAATCTCCTTTTCCATATTGAAGGTACGTAATTGGTTGAAATCATCGGTATAGCGGATCTCAAACCGTAAAGTTGCCGGACCCTCCTCTGTGGGAGCATACATCGCATCCAGAGTAAAGTAACCGCCAGGTTCAAGCGATCCGACCAAAGCCGTGTTGTTAGTCACTTCTCCATTAGTGGAAGTGACGATCATGTTGCCCAAGACCACCGACTTGCGTGAAATATTGGTCACTTGAATGGGGAGCTGCGCAGGCATGTCCGTGCTGATTGGGCCTGGATCGCGGTAGAAACTAACTTCCAATTGCGGTAGCGAAAGCACCAACATCGTAATCAATCCGTCGTCTATCATTCGCGACCCTTTTGGGTCAGTGTAAATGAAGGATAGTTTAAGCGGATAAGCGCCGGGCATAGTGGACACGTTGGTGACAAAATCGCTGGTAATGGATGTTGAGCCTCCGGCGGGGATGTCTCCCAAAAGGACCACGTTGGACCCCCCTAGGGGAGCAAAATTGGTCAGTTCTGCACTGGAACCGATTGAACCAGTGCCGGGTTGAGGGGTTCCCTGCGCGTCCGGATTGGGAAGGCTGGCCCCACCGCCGTAAACCAGCGAAACGTTTCTGGCATCCGCAGCGCCAAGATTGTTAATCGTTAGGGTGAGTTTGAAATTAAAACCGGGCTGCAGCGGGTTTATGTCTGTTTGGTTGCTCGTGACCACCAGGAAGGGTTTGATGGCTTCGGGCGCTGGTGTGGGGGTCTTAGTTGGACCAACGGGCTGTTGATTGATCCCGAGGGTAAAATTGAAGGTTTCTGTGTATTGAGTACCGGCATGGTCCATGTAGGTAATCACAGCCTGAAGGGTGCCGTTGTATTTCCAGGTCGCTTCATCAGAGACCTTAAACTGGTGCGAAACCGTAACAGAATCCACGTTCTTGGCAGCAATGTCTTCTCCAACAGAAACAACCCCGCCAGCTTGCATGGGGTTAAAATCGCTGCTGTTAAAAGTAACAATCGCGCCATATGCATGCTTGGCACCATTATTCTTTAGAACGAATTTGAAAATGAAGGTGCCCCAGGGGTCCACATTCATGCCGCTGTCAGTTGTGTAGGATTCCACATATAAACGAGGCCGGTCGGGGTCGCCCTGTGCGTGAGCGGAATGAGCAGCCAGGGGCACCAGCAGAAAGCCTGCGATCAAAGTCAGAATAAGGAGGGTTTTGAATATTGGTTTCATAGGGTTCACCTTTTCAGTTGATTTGCTGAATGGAGTTTTGATATTCTTCTTCACTGACCAGTTTTCCATCCAACAGGTAGATTTTGTGCGTGGCAAAATTGAGCATGCGCGGGTCATGCGTGGCCACAAGAATGGTCTTACCCATCTGGTGTAAGTCGAAAAGAAGAGACATGATTGCCATACCGCTGGTGGTATCCAGATTGCCGGTAGGTTCGTCTGCAAGCAGCAGGACAGGGTCATTAATCAGCGCGCGTGCCACAGCCACGCGCTGTTGCTGACCGCCGGAAAGTTCTGTGGGCTTATGACCGAGGCGGTCTTCCAACCCAACCTGTTTGAGCTTCTCTTTAGCCCTCTCCAACCGTTCCGCGCGTTTGATACCCGAAAAACGCAGGGGGAAGCCAACATTATCTTCAGCTGTCATGGTGGAGATTAAATTAAATGACTGGAAAATGAAGCCCAGTTTGTTGCGTCTGAAACCAGCCAGTGCATTTTCATCCATTTTTTCCACCAGCTCCCCATCCACATTGATGGAACCGGAGGTGGGCGTATCCAGACCGCCGATCAGATAGAGCATGGTGCTCTTCCCGGATCCCGATGGTCCCATCAGCGTGGTAAAGGAGCCCTGAGGAATGTCCATCGAAACGCCATCCAGGGCGTGCACCTGGGTATCACCCATCTGGTAGATCTTTTTAAGATCGTGTATTTGAATGAAGGCGTCTTCCATCAAAGTTCCTAATAGAAAAAGGGCCTCACCGTGGACACCCCGGAAAGGGCAGCGGAAAGAACACTGGGGATGGACAGAATAATAAGCATGATCACGACTGTTACGAGAGTAGCCGTCACTGCCTTCGAGCGTTTGAGTCCGGAAAGCGGAAAGGCACCCAAGAGCACAAAGGCAACGAACAAAACCCAGTAAATATCAATCTGGCTCAGAATCCCGCGGGCGAAGGCCAGCAGCCCCCTGGCATCGGTTGTCACAAGACTGGAAAGACCGGGCTGTGTGACCAGCTTCTTGCTGATGAGAATGGTAATAATCTCCACCAGCAGGCGCAGCCCAAAGGGGAGCATTGCCCAGGCGGTGAGATTGGAAAATTTTTGGCGGTTCGCACGGCTTCCGGCAAGCGTGTTAATTAAATGTAATAAAGAACCGAACAACATCCAAAAGATAAAATACTTGGCTACCTCGCTCAGGATGGGAAACACATACATAAAAATCGGCGAGGTCAGGCTTTGTTGCGATTGCATGAAATTCTGCTGATCTGAGTCTGACCAGTATTGGAAATCCTGCGGGATATTCGTGCCCATCTGCACGTTCATGCGGCGGATTGGAGCTGCCACCAGAACAGCGATGATCACCAGCAGGGTCAGGATCAGGAATGGTTTTTGCCAGATGGGTTTTTCCTGCGCGGTTACCAGGGATAAGATGCTCTTAGGGCGAATAAAAAGCTGGGGAACCCAACCCCATCGGCTTGGGCTTGGTTCACGTTTGCCCCGTTTTGGTTTGGCAGCAGGAGCTTTTTCAATGGTTACATCTTCGGTCATGGCAGCCTCATAGAACACAATTTTATATTGTTATAGAAAAGACGAGCTTCCCTGCCGGAAAGTTCCTCATATTTGCATCATAGTCCTGGGCAGCCACAAACACACCCCTGTGACAGGATTGTAATTATTGTGCCTTTTCCCCTCTTGAACCAGGTTCTTGATAGGTATGTCCAATATTGCAACAGATTGGCGTGTAAATACTATAATCACATTATTCCAATCAAGGAGTGGTTCATGAGATCAGACTTAAAAAGGCATATCAATTATCTCAAAGCAAAAGGTGCCATGTACGCGGATGTGCGTTGGTATCCGTACGAAGAAACCAACACTATCTACCTCTATAATGGCAACCTAAAAGCGCTGAATTCATCCCGACAATCCGGTTTAGGCGTTCGAGTGTTGTATAAAGGCGCCTGGGGTTTTTCGGCTTCGTCGGACCTGAGCAACTTGGGCGGGGTTTTTGACCAGGCCTTGGATAATGCCCGCATCGCAGCCGAAAGAGTTACCTTTCCGATCCGTCTGGCTGAGAAGGATGCACTGACAGCCACCTTCACCAGTCCCAACCGGATTGACCCGTTCTGCGTGCCCTTGGATGAGAAAGTAGCCTGGCTCAAGCAAATGGACAAGCAGCTCAATGGCAAAGGCGTTACAAACCGCTTGGTTTGGATGGATTTTACCCGCAAGCAAATCATCTATATCGACTCCGAAGGTTCAGAAATCGAGAAAAATATCATCGAGGCTTTTCCTGGCATGCAGGTCATGGGCGTGGATAATGATGGCATTATGCAGAGCCGTAAGTATCTGCCGCCCCGCCTCGGTGACACCCGTGGTTATGAGACTATGGATACTGAACTCTTCTCCACTCAGGCTGAACGCTTGGTGAGAGAGCTGAATGAACTGCTGGTCGCGCCCCCCTGCCCCAAAGACAGGCGTTCCGTGATCCTGCTGCCCGGTATTATGTATCTGCAGACACATGAGACCATTGGGCACCCATTGGAACTCGACCGCATTCTGGGCTATGAACTCTCTTTTGCTGGTGGGTCCTTTGTGCGCCTGGAAGACTTCGGCAAGCTGCGCTACGGCTCGCCCAAACTGACCGCCCGTGCCAACGCCATCGAACCCAACACGCCCGGCAGCTATGGCTATGACGACGATGGCGTGCCTGCGCAGAATAACCTGTTAATCGATAAGGGCATCCTGGTGGGTGCCATCACCGGCCGGCAGATGGTGGAAGAAGCTAACGCTAAGGCACACAGCCAGATCTTCAAGGGTTCCAGCGGTGCCAACCGGGCGACAGCTTTCTATCGTGTGCCCATTGAGCGCATGACCAACATCAACATTGATCCGGGAACAGATGGCACATTGGAAGATATTGTCGGCCAAACTGAGAAAGGCGTCATCCTGGATGGGGATAAGAGTTGGTCAATCGGCTCCAACCGCGAGCAGTTCCATTTTGCCACCGATATCGGTTGGGAAGTGGAGGATGGCAAGGTGAAAGGCGTGGTCAAAAATGCCACCTATAAAGGTCCGACACTGGAGTTCTATAACGCCCTTTCAGCTGTAGGGGACGAACGCACCTGGCAGATGTGCTATGTGGATAACTGCGGCAAGGGCGCACCTAACCAGATCATGCAGCTCGGGCATGGCGTACCGGTGTGCCGCTTCGACAATGTGATAGTAGGAGAGTAAGCCATGGCAAACAGAGTGATTAAACTATTACAGAAACTTCGTGAGTATGGTTTGAAGAAAAAGCTTGACCTGATTATATCGTACCACGAAGAAGATTCCCGCCTGATGCGCTTCGCAAATTCTGCCATCTCTCTCAATACCAACGAGCAGCTAATCAACCTGGACATTCAGGTGTGGGATGGCAGAAAACGCGCTTCATACAGTATGATTGTTGACCCAGCAGATCTGAATGCGATGAAAAAGGGTATCGACACAGCCGCGGAAATGGTTCGTCACGCGGAGCCTCTAAGCTATGAACCGACCTTCCCTGACTTTAAGGAAGATGTGATCGACCAGCGCTCCTTTAACCGCGGTCTTTCCCGACTAAGCAATGCTGAACGCCTGGCTTACTTTAATAAGGTAGCCAAAGGTCTTGAAAGCGAGGATCTGAAGCTTGCCGGTATTTTTTCCAATGGCATCACTATTACTGCCCAGATCAATACCCACTCTCCATACGTGCAATATTTCAGCTCCACGGATGCCAATGTGACGGCTGTCATTTCCAGCGAGTCTCTGAAATGGGAAGTCATCGCTCTGCAATCGGCGCAGAAAAAAACAGACCTCAAGCCTGCCTTACTTAATAGGGAGTTGAAACTGCTTGTGCGCTATTACCAGAAAGCCAAACCTGTGCGCCTGCCGCTTGGTAAATACAAAGTGGTCTTTGGCCCGGCTGCCACAGGAGATGTAGTCAATTTGTTGGGGAGATGGGTTGGCACAGGCGAGGCGATGAAGCGCGGTTACAGTTTCTTAACCCCGGATATGATCGGCACACAGGTACTTTCCCCTCAATTCAGCCTGCAGGATAATCCCAACCGGCCGGAAACCTATGGGCTTTCGCATGATCAGACAGGCCTGAAGCGGGAACCCTTCCCCATTTTTACAGAAGGGGTCTTCAAGCAGTTTAGTTGGGCTCAGGATGAAGCCGATGAATATGGCGAAAAAGCCACTGGCCACGAGGTTCCGCACTATTCGCTCGAAATTGCCGCTGGAACAATGAGCTGCCCGGATCTCAAGGCGCTCATTGCCATGCCCCGGGATGAGGATATCCTTTACATTCCCTATATTCACTACATGAACCTCGTTAATCCCGGGAAAGGACTGCTCACTGGTTCTTCCCGTTTCGGCGCTCTGTTATTGAAGAAAAATGGCAGGGTACAGGTTCCATACAACGTGCGCCTTACACAATCTTTCTATGACTTCTTTGGGGAGCGCGTGGAATGGATGAGTCAGGAACGTGTGGTGCACGATACCTCCTCCTCTTATGGCAAGCGCAACCCTGAAGCGGTTTTGGTGCCGCGCTTCCTGTGCGTGAAGGATATCGAGATCTCGCACTCCAATACCAGTTATTAGATTTTGCTTAATCGTTTACAAGTCAAGCCCCGTCGAAAACGGGGCTTTAACGTTTTAATGTGGATGAAGTCAATTGCCTGAGCATGTGCTGCTTGTTAATGTAAATATCTCAGCAGAAAAGGTGTTTAAATCTGGGCTGAAACATCGCCCTCTCCCACTTGTTTTGAAGAGACCATACAGTAATAATTGAATTCAGTCCTTCTATACGTTAAAATCGTGAGATGAAATCTCTACGGTCGTTTGTGCTTGTCTTTCTTTCACTTGTCCTGCTTGGGAACGTGCTGCCGGCCAGGGCATCGTTAAATGCAGAAGAAACCTTGCCACACCAAGAACCTGGTCTGACCGACCTCCCTGGGATGAAGTACGAGGAAATAAAAACTGAACTCTCCCCCATCAGCCGTTACATCGTGCAATTTGAGGCTTCATCCCTGATGCAGCACATCGAAGAAACCAGGGATACCCCCAGTATTCAAAGCAGTCCGGATGAATACCTGCAGTTGCTTAATATACGGCGGGAGCAAACGCTGAGTGCGGCAGAGAGCGTCTTAAAACGCAGTTTACATCCTGTCTTTACTTACGATACGATCCTTAGCGCAGCTTCTCTGGAGCTCGATCCTGCTGAGGTTGAAAAAATAAGATTTCTGCCGGGGGTTAAAGCCATTTATCCCGTCAGGATCAAGCAGCCTGTAACGGATGCCGGACCCAATTGGGTGGGAGCGCCTGGGTTCTGGACAGGCATGGGTGGCCAGCTGAATGCCACCGGCAGTCAGGGTGAGGGCGTAATCATTGGCGTGCTTGACACCGGCATCAATTTTGACCATCCCAGCTTTTCAGACCAACCTGAGGATGGTTTTCAATACCAATGGGATAAACCTTTTTTGGGCGTATGTGCGCCTTTGGAGTCCGGCGGACTTCCTGAATACCAAAACAGCTGTAATAAGAAGTTGATTGGTGGGTATTCTTACGTGGAGGAGTCCCTCACACCCGAAGATAACGATCTCAGCGGAGCCAATGGACATGGCACCCACACCGCCAGCACTGCTGGAGGCAACCGCCTGAAGATTACCTATAACGGTATCCCGCTCACCATTTCCGGTGTAGCCCCGCACGCTCAGATCATCGCCTATGACGTCTGCAGGTTTGATGGATGCTACACCGATGCCATCATTGCCGCAATCCAACAGGCAGTGGTAGATGGCGTGGACGTTATCAACTATTCTATATCCGGCGGTAGTGACCCCTACAATGATCCGGTCGAACTGGCTTTTTTGGATGCCTTTGGTGCAGGTGTTTTCGTATCGGCGGCTGCTGGCAATATCAATATCAATCAGCTGACACGGGAAGGTAACGTGAACCATGTTTCACCATGGGTGACCACTGTTGCCGCCAGCACGCACGACCGCATTTTCAGTTCCGGCAGTGCTGTTCATGATCCAGCTATTGCCGGTCAGACAGCGAGTTTTTCATTAAGCGGACCAGCCGCGGACAACATGCCCTTCCTTAAACCGGATCTAACCGCCCCGGGTGTAAGAATTCTGGCAGGTTTGGCTGATTTTGTTATTGATTGGGACGGAGCAGCAAGAACAGGTTTGTTGAACGGCACTTCCATGTCCACCCCGCACGTAGCCGGAGCTGCCGCGCTGCTTAAATCCCATAATCCTGAATTATCTCCGGCAGCGATCAAAAGTATGCTTATGCTCACCTCCAATACCAGTAATCTGCGCAAACCAGACAATCTGATTACTGCAGATCCTTTCGATGTCGGCAGCGGCAGTCTGGATCTTCGCCAGGTTCCTATGGCTGGCTTGGTGATGGAAGAAACACGTCAGAATTTCCTGAAGGCCAGCCCCTACCAAAATGCCGGTTTTGATCTAAAACAGTTGAACTTGCCAAGTATTCAGGATAATGCGTGCACCATCAGCTGCGAGTGGACGCGCGAGTTCCGTTCCATCGCGCCGATAACACTCACTTACACTGTGACAACCCCATCCTGGTTGAGCGTTAGCCCGAATGTTTTTACCATCCCGCCCAATGGCAGGCAGTCGCTTCTTTTTACGGCAGATATCCAGGATGTCCCGCTGAACGGCTGGCTTTTTGGTGAAGTGAAGCTGGAAACCAATGCTTCACTGCCTTCCCCTTACCATTTTCTTATTCAACCACTGTTCCAATCCGATGCAGGGACAACCCAAGCTTACACAGATGGCGTGAGTGCTTTTCCAGCTATGGGAGACTTAAAATTTGCTACTTTACATTTACCCGTTGCTGTTCTGCCTGCTTTGAGTAATATCCCCGATGAGGTTTTTGTGGAGTCTCACCGTTCCTCAAATGCTGCAGTCCTTACCGGTCTGCGCGCGATCTCACCCTCCAGTCTCAGCAATTCCGTATATGGCCTCATCAAGGGGCAAAGTCAAATAATACAGATTAAGCGGGATAATACCAACTTCTACCCCTACGATGACCTGAGTCAGGTATGGACTACGCTCTTCCCTCTCAGTTCGACACCGCCGCTTGCCCGCCTGGTTTTTGAGATTATTCGTACCGACTCGTACGATCTGGACATCTATTGGGGTTACGACCTCAATGGCAATGGTCTGCCGGATGAAGACGAAGAGATGGGTTACAGCGCTTCATCCACCGCCCTGGAGTCGATTGATCTGGTCAAGCCATCTGCGGATTATGACCTTTGGATTCTCGTGCAGAACTGGAACGGAACCTACCAGGGCGACGATGTGGAATTTGTACAAGCTCTCGTCCCCATGCAACCCTTGGCGGAACCCAACCTGGAAGCCAATTTAATCCCGGGACCGTTTGCAGAAGATCCCTTTGCGATGCAGTTGATCTGGCACGATATTATCAATCAGGATGGAGACCGCTTGTATGGGGTGGTGGACACTTTCGCGGATGACACCAAACAACAACTCCTCTCTGCCACCAAACTAACCATCCACCGAACCGCTGATGAGGTTGTTAAAACAGTTGCGCCATTAAGCGTTCAACCCGGTGAAGAAGTGGACTTTCAAATTGTGATCACCAATTTTGATGAGGCATCTCATACCTTTACCGTCTCGGATCTGCTCCCTGAAGGGTTGACCCTTGTAGATGGAAGCTTGGTGGGCGCAGATTATAACGCGATTCAAAATGAAATCTCCTGGTCTGGCGTGTTAAACCCGATGGAATGGGGATATACGCAAACCAGCAGTGCAGATGATCCATTCTGTACCTCCCAGTTCTACTCAGACTCCAAGGAGGATGCATACTCAGACTGGGAAAGTATGAGCCCTGAATACCGGGTTTTGGCTGACCCCAAACTGCAGGGTGACCGTCTTTGGTCCACCGCGTTTGTTGGCAGACCTATTCCTTTGTTCGGCAAGGAATATTACAGCGGCGTCGGGTTCACCTCCGATGGATACCTGAGCTTTGACCCCAATCATTATTCTTCACTCAACCAGCACTTGCCAGATGCCACCCCTCCGAATGCGATCATTGCCCCCTTCTGGGATGATCTCGAAGTTGTCTATGATTACGCTACTAATAAAGGCATCACAGTTGTAGAGAGCACAAGTTTTGTAACCATCGAATATGATGACATCCGTCTCAAATGGAACCCAGCTTTGAGTCTCGACATGCAGGTGATGTTCAAGCTTAAACCAATGAAGTGGTACCAGTCCCCAGACATAATCTTTGCTTACGATAATATTTCACCCGGTTTTTTCCAAAACGCGAGCGGAACCATTGGTTTGGAAGATGAGAGCGGGACCCAAGGTCACCTGGTCAGCTACAACGACCCAAATTTCAGCATCACGAATGGATCTGCAATATGCTTTACCTGGGAAGAGCAGTACCAAACACATATCATTACCTTTAAGGCTGTATTAGCCGCGGGTGCAGCCCTTCCAATTACAAATACGGTCACGCATATACGGGATGGCTTGGGTGTTGTCCTTGAGACCAGCAGTATCACGCTGACCCAGTGGGAACCATGATATTTGTTGATAACGAGAAGATTTACGACCCCCGCGTAAACCTGGCAATTGAGGAATACCTCATACGCAACATTGCGCCCAAAGAAAACATTTTGCTCTTTTATATTAATGAGCCTTCCATCATCATCGGGCGTAATCAGAATACAGTGGAAGAAATCAATGTGGATTATGTGGAGGCTCACGACATCCATGTTGTGCGGCGGCTATCCGGCGGGGGAGCTGTATATCATGACCATGGCAATCTTAATTTTTCCTTTATTATCCCGAATGCGCCTGGCAATTTTCATAATTTTCAAAAATTCACCCAACCAGTCATTGATGTTCTGCGTGGGATGGGCGTGCCCGCGGAACTCTCCGGCCGCAATGACATTGTGGTGGAAGGGCGCAAGATCAGCGGCAATGCCCAATATGTGGCGGGTCCGCGCATGGTCAGCCACGGTACGCTGCTATGGAAGACAGATCTGCACGTGGTTGGGGAAACCTTGCGGGTCAAATCTGCCAAAATTGAATCCAAGGGCATTAAATCTGTGCGTTCCCGAGTAGCTAATATCACTGAATATCTTTCAAGGGACCACCCGGACATCATGGCCTTCCGCCAGCGTATTATTGAGGGTGTCTTTGGCGGGGATAAAGTCAGGCAATACAGATTGAATAATAAAGATTGGGAAGGTATCAGCCAATTGGCGATGGATCGTTACCAAACCTGGGAGTGGAATTACGGCCGTTCCCCTGCTTTCGGCATGCATCGTGAAACACGTTACGCTGGCGGAGGTATCGATGCCTGGCTGGATGTGGAGAAAGGCAGGATCCAACAGATCCGCTTCAGAGGCGATTTCTTTGGTCAACGCGATGTTTCCGAACTGGAAAACCACCTCAAAGACACCGAATACCATTCGGAAGCAATTATGGAACGGCTGAAAGATATCAATATCTCAGACTATTTCATCAACTTTACGACTGAGCAGTTACTGGATTTGATCTATTGAATACCCCCTGCTGCTTTGAGCGAAGCGTGGCAACCAGATCGCTATGTCGGGCTAAGCCCTCCTCACGATGACGGTGCTGATATCGGTCATCGCAGACCTTGGTAAGAAGTACCAGTTAGTCTCTGATTGCAAAAATACTTTGTGCGCGGTATGCTTGCGGCTCAGTGAAAGGATAACCTTTGAAAGATAAAAAATGTGTTTTTTGTAAAATTCTCAACGCAGAGCTTCCCGCCAGTTTTCTCTGGAGGGATGAGTTCTGTGCGGCCTTTCTGGATATTCAGCCGATCAATACAGGCCATATCCTGGTGATTCCACTGGAACACGAGCCCCTATTGGGGGATCTGGACCCGGAAATTGTTGCCCATATGCTCAAAATAGGGCAGAAGATGGTTCAAGCCTTACGTGCCAGCAGCTTGCCTTGTGAAGGCGTCAATCTTTTCCTGGCGGATGGAGAGCCTGCCGGACAAGAAATATTTCACTGTCACTTGCATGTTTTCCCGCGGTATAAAGGTGACGGATTCGGGTTTCATTTTGGACCCCATTACCGCGAACTACCTACACGCGAGGCATTGGACGAGGTGGCAAGCGAACTCCGGGGGATCCTGGCAGGAAAGGGGATGGAGGAGAAACGGGGATCTAATTATTCTGAAATTATGACTTCCAACCTGCCTTCCATAGCTTCGACAACCCGCCTCAGGAAGGAGAGTGAAGGCAAATCTTCCCCATCCTCCAAACGAGCAATGGCTGGTTGGTGGGTGCCGGCTAATTTGGCAAGTTCAGTTTGAGTTAAGCCTTTTCGGATACGTAAACGGGCAACTTGATAGCCAGGATTGGTTTCTTCGTAAGCCTGCGCAAATTCAGGGTCTTTTAATTTTTCCTTTTTCCATTCCTGAAGGGTATTTTTTTCTCTCTTTCAGGTGCTTTCTGACTCTTTTTCCGATACGCATGCAGGATGACAAATTGGTTATCAATAAAAGCGAAATAAAAGAGCCGATGGTTTCCTGACCTCAATTCCCAAAGCTCGCCCCTTACTCTCGCCGCTATCGGCATTCGCAGATCAGGTCCGAATTCTTCAAGCAATTCAAGATCATGCGCGATGACTGCTTGTTCTTTTTTGTTAGTTTTTCAATGTACCTGATTACCGGATAATCACCACGATGGTCCTGAAAAAAGACGACAATCCAAGTTTTTATTGACATTATTATAACAATATTGTTATGTCTATCAAATTAATCGGAAGTATTTAAGGTAAGCCACCTGAGGAGTGGATGGAGCCTTATTACTGGTATGATTAACCCGTCATGATCACCAAGTTATACGGCGGGATTGAGGGCGGGGGAACTAAGTTTATCTGTGCGGTTGCTGATTCCTCCGGACAGATCCTGGCGGAAGAGCGCATCCCCACCACGGATCCCACATCCACTCTGGGCGCATGTGCGCGCTTTTTTCTAACACAGCAAAGCCAGCTTGGTGCACTCACTGCGCTTGGAATCGCTTGTTTTGGGCCATTGGACCCGCGCAAAAATTCCCCCCACTACGGCAAAATTCTCGCCACGCCCAAACCTAGCTGGGCTGGGACCGACGTGGTTGCTTTCTTCGCGCACCGTCTTGGGCTCCCAATCGCCTTCGATACCGATGTCAACGGTGCGGTATTGGCAGATCATCTTTGGGGTGCAGGAAAAGGCATTCAGAACCTGGTTTACTTCACCATCGGCACGGGAATTGGTGGAGGCCTGCTCCTAGACGGCAGACTTGTACATTCCGGTTTACACCTGGAAATGGGACATATGCGCATTCCGATCCCACCGGAGATGGGCAGCTTTAAAGGCGTTTGTCCATTCCATGGGAATTGTTTCGAAGGTCTCGCTTCCGGCCCCGCCGTCGAGGCACGCTGGGGCTGTAACGCGGCGGATCTTCCCGACAGCCACCCAGCCTGGGAGCTAGAGGCCAGGCTAATCGCCCACGCCTTGCATAATACTGCCTGCCTGCTGGCTCCGGAACGCATCATTCTGGGGGGCGGCGTGACGCAGCAAACAAAGCTTTTTCCGTTGATTCGGGAACATTTTGTTCGTTCCCTGAATGGTTACTTACAACTTCCAGTCCTCCTGGAAGAAATAGAAACGTATATTGTCCCTTCGGCGCTTGAAGGGAAAGCCGGTCTGCTCGGGGCAATTGCCCTGGCGCAGGGAATTAATTAGTACAAAGATAGGAGAAAAATGACCACTGAAACACCCAAAAAAGAAAAGGAAGCAGAGAAAGACCTGACCAAAAAGAAAGCTGTAAAAGAGAAGCCTGGAAAAGACAAAAAGGATGCAAAGGCGGTCAAGGTAGAAAAGAAGGAGAAAAAAGTTAAGGAGAGCAAGGCGAAAAAATCATCCAAAAAATCTGAGCTCAAGGCATCAGAAAAAGCCAACGCCAAGGAAATTAAAAAAATCAAGAGTTCCCTTGAGACGCTTAACGACAAGATTAAAAAACTCTCAAAGGAAAAGAAAAAGAAGAAATAACCTTTTTAAGTTATCCGGGGACCGATAATTAATTCCATTCCATTGACCGCTCTGGACAGGGAATATATAATTCTGCTATCAGAAGATAGCCCTTTGACAATTAACGTCATCCCCACCATTGGTGGGGATGCTTTTGAATAAGAACGGAGTAAATTGTGATCCTACCCGGACTAATAGACGCCCATGTTCACTTGCGGGTACCTGGTGGTGAATACAAAGAAGACTACAAAACCGGAACGGCTGCCGCGTTAGCCGGTGGTTTTACGACCATCCTTGGTATGCCAAACACTAACCCGCCCCTTGTGACCCTGAAGGAATGGGAAATTTCAAACAAAGCTGCTCAAAGTCATGCGCTTTGTGATGTCTATCTCTATGCCGGAGCGTCTGAACAGCATTTGGATGCCTTAAAGCAGCTTTCCACCCACGCGATCGGCCTAAAAATCTATATGGATCAGACCTACGGTCCCCTGCGCGTTCAAGGTCTGGACGTGCTTTTGGCTGTCTTTGAAACCTGGCCTAAAAATAAACCTATCTGCGTCCATGCTGAAAATGAATCCGTTGCCATTGCTATCGGATTAGCAGCCTCTTATCGCCGCCATGTTCACCTTTGCCACGTATCCAGGCGGGAAGAGATAGAAATGATCGCCAAAGCCAAAGCAGAAGGCGTGCAAATTACCTGTGAAGTGACCCCTCACCACCTCTTTTTGGACGAATCGGATGCAGCACGATTAGGCGCTTACGGCGACATCCGCCCCATTCTTCAGCCGCGCTCCGACGTGGAAGCTTTATGGAAACATATTAACACCACTGTTGATATCATCGCCAGTGACCACGCACCCCATACGCACGCGGACAAAGAGCCCGCGGAACCCGGAAAAACATCCCCTCCCGGCATCCCCGGGCTGGAATCAACTCTTCCTCTCATGCTTACAGCCGCCGCGGAGCGCCGCCTTAGTTACGAACGGTTGGTTGATCTGCTTTATACCAATCCGCGAAAAATCTTTAACCTGCCTCTTCAGGCAGATACTTGTGTTGAAGTGGATGAAAAGTATGCCTATCAATTCCCCACCGTACCCCTCAACACCAAATGCGGTTGGTCGCCTTATGAGGGCAGGAAGATGATCGGTTGTGTTAAACGTGTCGTTTTACGTGGCCATGAAATGGTTTCTGATGGTATCGTAACGGGTTTTTCTCATTAATCTAATTTGGTAAGGAGTAATCATGTCTCAAAATATCCCTGAATCGCTTTTCAACCTGGAGAAACCCAAAAGAGAACCAAGGTTCCACTCACAATTTCTCGGTCAGGATATTCTCTCGGTCAGTCAGTTCAGCAAAGAAGATCTGGATTACATCTTTACCCGTGCAAAAGAAATGATGGACATGGCGCGCGTTTGGGGAACCTGCAACATTCTTGATCAATATACCCTCGCTTGTGTGTTTTATGAACCCTCCACCCGCACAAGTTCCTCGTTTATCGCCGCAATGGAACGTCTTGGCGGCAAAGTCATCCCAATTACCGAAGGTATTCAATATTCCAGTGTCTCAAAGGGCGAAAGCCTGATTGACAGTATGATCACGCTCGAACAGTACTGCGATGTCATTGTGCTGCGCCACCCGGAGATCGGTTCTTCCGCGACCGCGGCAAAATATGTAAAAGTACCCATTATCAATGCCGGTGACGGTGCAGGTGAACATCCCACCCAATCATTGCTGGACCTTTTCACCATTAAACAGGAGCTGGGCAGGCTGGACGGACTCAAAATTGCCATGATTGGCGACCTGCGCTATGGCCGCACCGTACACAGCCTTACCAAACTGCTCGCAAATTACGATGTTTCCCTGCGCTATGTATCGCCGGACGTGCTGCGTTTACCGCTCGAATTAATGAATGATCTGATTGATAAAAAGATAGACGTGCGGGAAACCAATAAAGTGGCTGATGTGATCAAAAACGCGGACGTGCTTTACGTCACGCGCATCCAGAAAGAACGTTTTACCGACCTGGCGCAGTACGAAGAAGTGAAGAATTTCTTTGAGATTACCCCGGAGTTGATGGAACAGGCCAAGGAAAAAATGGTGGTCATGCACCCGCTGCCCCGCATAGGTGAGATCCATTACAAAGTGGATAGAGACCCCCGCGCTGCCTACTTCCGCCAGGTGCAGAACGGGTTATACATCCGAATGGCAATTTTGGCGGTGGTTCTGGGTCAGGCGTAATTCAGCACTGCCACCGGTCCATCGTGGCAAACCAGCCAACCCGCCGGTAAACCAACCTGCTGGCAAACAGCCTCCGGCAGTTCACAGGAGCCGCACAACCCAATCGCGCAACGTATCATGCCTTCAAACGAAAGCTGCGCGTTTGCGTGGTATTTCCTTGCCAGGTCTGCTACTGCTATGAGCATGCCTATTGGCCCGCAAGCATAGAGTGTATCCGCGCCTTCCTTCAAACAGGCTTCCGCAGGTAAAGAAACAAGCCCTTTCAAACCTATGGAGCCGTCTTCCGTTGTCAGTGCCACCTGGCAGTGCAGAGATTTAAAACTGGAAACCAGCAGCAGGTCTTCCCGGCTGCGTGCCCCCAAACAAACAGAGACCTCATCCCCTCTTTCGCGCAAGCGCCTTGCCAAGAAGACCAACGGTGCCGCACCATAGCCCCCTCCAACCAGCACGTGTCGTTTGCCCTGGGTCTGATATCCCTGACCCAAAGGCCCCCGCGCCCAGAGCCGCTCGCCAACCTGAAGGTTGAAGATTGCCTGGCTGATTTTACCTACCGCCGAAACGGTCAGCATCAGGGGGCCGTTGTTGGCAATGGAGAATGGTTTCTCTCCCAAACCCGGCAGCCAGACCATAGCATACTGGCCGGGCTGCGCCGAAGGCAGCGCCTCTTTGCATACCAAGCTGACTGTTCTTGGGTTCTCCAAGAAGCGTTCGGATACGGTGAAGGGGGTAAATAAGCCGCTCACAGGTTGATCAGTCATGACAGTGCCTTTCTTCTGAACTGATCTGTGCTCATGTAGCTTTTCTCATCCATATAGCCTGAAAGATCGCTGCTGAGTTTCCCGAAAACGCCTGCACCGCGCGTGGCAACAGCTGAGCCAACACCCACCAAGGTCGCACCAGCCAAAATCATCTCAGCAGCATCCAGTCCGCTGCTCACACCGCCTGTACCAATAATGGGAACCCCCTCCCCCAAGGCAGCTGCCACTTCATAAACACAGCGCAGGGCAATTGGTTTGATAGCAGGGCCGGAAAGACCGCCGCTCTTGTTGCATAAAACCGGTTTACCCGACCAGGGGTCAATCAGCATCGCCGGCATGGTATTGATCACCGTCAAAGCATCTGCCCCCTCAGCCACGCATGCCCGCGCAATTTCCACCAGGCTGGGAACGTTCGGGGCAAGTTTCACTGAGATGGGAATACCGCTGCCCTTCAGCCCACGCTTAACTGCTTTAGTCACACCGGCGGCTTCTCCTGCGGAGGCAGCAAAGGGCGTCCCAAATTCACTGGCCACATTCGGACAGGAAATATTCACCTCAATCAGGTCCGGTTGAGACTCAGCAGTGATTTTGGCAGTTTCGGTGTAATCTTCCATCGTAGGGGCGAAAATAGAGGCGAAAAGTTTTACTCCCCATTTCTCCAAACGCGCCTTGGTTGCCTGCAAGACTACCGCTTCCTCACGGCAGCCTGGGTTCGTGAGCCCAATGGCGTTGATGACGCCCCCATCCCACGCGACTGCTACGGGGTTGGCGTGCCCCTCCCGCGCTTTAGGTCCGGCGCTTTTGCTCGTTACCGCTCCAGCGCCTTCCCGCGCGCAGCGCTCCATCAGCGAGGGGCTGGTGCCCAGGATCCCGGATGCCACCACAAAAGGGTTCCGCAGCGTCATATTCAAAAAGTTCGTGCGCAAATCTGCCATCAGCTGTTTTATCCTTCAGCCAGATAGGCCAATGTGGTCTGATACGTCGCCTCGTCCAGCCGATTGGTTTGCCTTAGTTCATCGAGAATCTGATGGAATTTAAGTATGGGGTGCACCCTGATGCCCAATTGGGCAAGGTTTTCAACCCCGCCCTGTTCCCGATCCACCAATACAACCGCCTCACCCACCTTGAGACCTACCTTAGCCAAACTGTTCACGGAAAGCTGAATGGCTCCCCCACTGGTCACCACGTCCTCAACTAAAACTACTTTTTGTCCGGCGCTGTATACGCCCTCCACCATTTGACCTGTTCCATGAGCCTTGACCTCTTTGCGGGTATAGATCATCGGCCGCCTAAGTTTTAACGCCGCGATGGAAGCAATTGGCAGAGCCGCGTAAGGCACACCGCCGATCAGATCAAAATCGATGCGCAGCAGTGCGTCCACATAAGCCTCTGCTGCCAAATCCAGCACATCGGGGAAGGAAACCAGACGGCGCAAATCCAGATACACTGGGGATTGTTTACCGCTGGCAAGCGTGAAACTGCCAAACTTCACGCATCCACAATCAAACAATCTCTGAATCAACTGCTGCTGCCGGGTCTCATCGGCTGTGTTGCCTGCACCGGGGGAGAATTGCGCTCTTTTTTCTTCACGGACTGCGTTAATTTCATCCCGCAGCGCGCTTGCTGCCGCCCGGGGGTCCCCCGCCTTGATGATCCCGCGGGATACCGGAATGATCATCCCCAAGCCATCTCCCCTCAGCCCATTAGATAGGGCGAGCTTAAGATTCCCCCCCTGCGCGCCAATACCCGGGGCAAGGAACCAGGCCTGCGGGCATATTTCCCGTACGCGTTTGAGTGCCTCCGGTTGAGTGGCGCCAATAACCAGACCAATCCGTTCATCCTCGCCCCACTGGCGTGAAACCTGCGCAATGAATTCGTACAGGGGTGGGTTTCCATAGAGTTGTATTTCTTTGGCGGAAGGGTTAGAAGTATGACAGAGCAGGAAAACAGCTTTTTCTGCATTCTCCAGGAAGGGCAGAATGCTGTCTTTGCCCAAATAAGGCGAAAGCGTTACAGCATCGGCGAAGAATCCTTGCCAGGCTGCTTTGGCATAGGCTTCAGCGGTGGAACCAATGTCCCCGCGCTTCGCGTCCAGGAGAACCGGGATATCCTCGGGCATCGCTTCCAGAATATCTGCAAGCGCTTTGACACCCTTGGGTCCAAATTGTTCAAAGAAACCGCTGTTAGGCTTATAACAGCAGACCAAACCCCGGGTCTGCGCGACGAGTTCTTCTGCCCAACCCGTCAGGCGGGAGTAAAGATCACCCTCCTTCGGGAGCATTTCTTCCGTGGGATCTAACCCAACACAAAGCAAGGAATTATTGTGCTCAATAGCCTTCGTCAGCTTGGTAATAAAATCCATGGGTTCCTCCGCGCGGCTTATTGCCAAAAAATGTCTGTGTGGTTAATTATAAACGAGCCAATATGCCGCCATTGAATGTCAGATGTCATGAATTCTTCCCGCGGGTGGACTGAAAATAAAACGGAGTACCAGGATCAAATCCGGCTAACGAGCTAAAAATAAATATCATCCATTGTTAATAATTCTTAATATTGACCGCTAAAAACTGAAGGATGCAGTAAAATTATATTCGCTTTACTATGGTCATCTCTTCGATCAGAGAAAGGAGTAAGCAATCAGCAATATTTGTCCCCGGCAGCATTTGTTTTAAGCTCTAACTAAAATATTTTAAGGAGAAATGATGAAAAAAATCGTCCGATTACTTAGTGCCCTGCTTGTTCTGGCCTTCATTCTCACGGCTTGTAAATCACCAGCCGCACCAGTTGAAGCCCCAAAACCAGCCGAAGCCGACAAACCAGCGGTAGATTGCAAAGCCGAAACAGCTTCTGAAGCAGTAGGTTCCTACCAGGTTCCGGCCCCTGTGGAAGGCTGCTTCAATGTAGCCTTTGTTTATGTTGGCCCCCACGATGATGGCGGTTGGTCCCAGTCCCACGATGTTGGCCGCTTGTGGGTACAGGACAACGTGAAAGATGTCCACACTGCCTATGTTGAGACTGTGGCTGAAGGTGTGGACGCAGAACAGGTCACCCGTTCTCTTGCCCGCAAGGGTTTTGACGTGATCTTCACCACTTCCTTTGGTTTCATGGATGCTACCGAGATCGTAGCCTCTGAATTCCCGGATATCGATTTTATTCATGTATCCGGTTACAAGACCAACCAGGAAAACTTTGGCAACCTGATGGGTGCTATGGAAGACATCAAGTATCTGGCTGGTATGCTGGCCGGATCCCGCGCCAAACTGGACGGAAACCCCAAGCTGGGTTACATGGCTACCTTTCCCATTCCTGAAGAACTGCGCTTGGGCAATGCCTTTGCTCTCGGCGTTCAGAAAACCTGCCCGGAATGCACCATCGATGTACGCTTCATCAACACCTGGCATGACCCCATCAAAGAACAGGACGGTGCCAAGTCCCTGTTTGATGCAGGTGCCCAGGTTGTCATGACCGGTGCAGACACCCCTGCCCCCGCTATTGCAGCCCCTGAAGGCAAATGGGGTATCACCTATGACTATGTTGGAAACTGCACCGTGCCCTCCTGCCTGACCTCCATGTACTGGAACTGGGGCCCAATCTATCAGAGGATCGTGGAAGAATCCCGCGCTGGCACCTGGAAGGGTACCTGGGATTACTTTGACGCAGATTCCGGCGGCATGGGTCTGTATGGTTTCATGGAAGGCGAAGAATTGATGCCCGGCGTGAAAGACCTGCCCGAAGCTGACCTCCAAATGATCCGCGATACCCTCGACAAGATGCTCAAGGGTGAATTCACCCGCTTTGACGTCTTCAAAGGTCCGATCAAGGATAACAAGGGTAATGTTGTTTTGGAAGAAGGTGTGAGTCTGGAACAGCTTGATCTGGATGGTTTCAAACAACTCGGCAGCGAATGCAAGACCTGCATGTACTGGTGGAACGAGAATATCATTGCCGAACTGCCTGTGATTGAATCCAACTAATTCTGTTTGATCTATGGAAGGATGGCTCTGCGAGCCATCCTTCCATTCAGGAAATAAATTTGCCCATGACTCCCTGTGAAAACATAAACGAGACCTTTGCGGTCGAAATGAAGGATATTACGCTGCGATTCCCCGGTGTTTTAGCCAACGACAACGTCAATTTCAACCTGAAAAAAGGTGAAATACACGCTCTCCTTGGCGAGAACGGCGCAGGAAAAAGCACGCTTATGAATATGCTGATTGGCTTGTATAAACCAAACTCAGGCACAATCAGCGTCAATGGCAACAGGGTTAACTTTTCCTCCCCGCGCGATGCCATCGCAAATGGCATCGGTATGGTGCATCAGCACTTTATGCTCGTGCCCAACCAAAGCGTGACAGAGAATATCCTGATTGGGCTGGATGAACCTAAATTTCTGCTCAACTTGCATCATTATGATCGTAAGGTGCGCGATTTAGCCAGCCAGTTCGGTATCAAAATTGATCCGACTACCAAAATCTGGCAGCTCTCGGTTGGTGAACAGCAGCGCGTGGAGATTCTTAAAATTCTCTATCGCGGCGCGGAAATTCTCATCCTGGATGAACCCACCGCCGTTTTGGCTCCTCAGGAAGCCAATGAACTCATCAGCACCCTCAAGGGTATGGCTGCCCAGGGTAAATCAATTGTCTTCATCAGCCATAAACTGCACGAAGTCCAGGCGGTGGCAGACCGCCTGACCATTCTGCGCAAAGGCAAAGTCACTGCCGAAGGCATCCAGTTGGAAGGACTCACCCGCGAACACCTGGCTTCCCTGATGGTGGGGCGTGAGATTATTTTCAACCTCGACAAAAAAGAACAAAAATCAGGCAACGAGGTGCTGCGCCTGGAAAACGTCTCGGCAAATAATAACAAAAATTTGCCGGCGCTTAAGAACGTGAATCTATGCCTGAACCAGGGTGAGATTCTGGGTATCGCTGGCGTGGCCGGGAATGGCCAATCAGAACTGGTGGAAGTGATCACCGGCCTGCGCAACTGTACGGGCAAGATCTTTTTAGAAGATAAAGAAATCTCCAACCGCGGGCCGCACGCCTCAATTGAAGCCGGTCTCGCTCACATTCCTGAGGACCGCATTGGCGTTGGTTCCGCGCCAAACCTCTCGATCACCAAAAATGTAATCATGAAGAATTTTGAGCAGAAACCCATCGGTCAGGCCTGGCGGGTCAATTACCTGCAAGCGGCTGAACACGCCAAAGGCCTTAAGGAGAAATACGATATCCAGGCGCCCAGTATCGAAACTCAGGCACGCAAGCTCTCCGGCGGAAACCTGCAAAAAATGATTCTGGCGCGTGAACTTTCTTCAACACACCGCCTCGTGGTTGCCATGCAGCCTACCCGGGGATTAGATGTGGGTGCCATCGAAGGCGTACAGCAGCTCCTGCTCAACGAACGTGAACAGGGCTGCGCGATTCTGCTCGTCTCCGAAGACCTGGACGAATTGCTCTCTCTCTCCGACCGTATCGCCGTGATGTACGAAGGCGAAATTGTCGGCTTGCTTGATGCAAAAGATGCCGACCTCAACACCATTGGTTTAATGATGATGGGTGATTTGCGCGTTGATGTGGACTGCCCTCAGCCCCCATCTGCCCTCACGGAGCAAGCCCAACAAACAACGGAGGGCGCGCTCAACGGTGACTCCCCCATCCCGCATGAACCACTGGACCCACGCAAGATCGTCCCCGTTTTCCGCCCTTTTATGGACACCAGTAAAAAAGAAGTTGAAAAAAATGATGAAGGAGGTGAAGAATGAGCGTACGCCTCCAGATCATGCACCGGACTGAAGAGCCCCCAAAATGGCTGCCCGTGCTGACCTCTATCGGGGCAGTCGTGCTGGCTTTTCTGATCAACGGAGTCATCCTTTATGCTGTTGGCGCGGACCCTGTTTATGTCTATTCCTATTTCTTCAAAGCCGCTTTTGGCTCCTGGGGCGCTTTTTCAGACGTAGTGGTCAAGGCAACACCTTTGCTCCTGATTGGCTTGGGCTGCAGCCTGGCTTTCAAAATGAAGCTGTGGAATATTGGCGCGGAAGGCCAATTTTACATTGGCGCCTTTGCCGCCAGTATGGTTATTTTGCTGCCTATGGTCAATCTCGAAACCACGCCGAAAGCTGTAGTTATCGGCCTGATGATGCTTATGGGCATGCTTGGCGGAGCCATTTATGGCTTCATCCCCGGTTTCCTGCGCGCGGTTTACAACATTAATGAAATCATCACCACACTGATGCTCAATTATGTGGCCGTGCTTTGGAATAATTATTGGATCTTCGGTAAATACAGTGAGGGCGGTTTCCAGATGACGCGCACCTTCCCGCGCGTTGCCTGGCTGCCTCGCCTGGCGGACTACGCCAAGCAGTACAAATCTTTTTCCGGCATCACCCTGCATGCAGGCGTCCTGTTCGGTCTGGTGGCAGCCGTGGTGATCTGGCTGATCCTGAACAAAAGCCGCTGGGGTTACAAGATCAACCTAATCGGCGATAACCCCAAAGCCGCCAAATACGCCGGCATCAACATCACGCAGAACATGATCTTTGTGTTCATGCTCTCCGGCGCGCTGGCTGGCCTGGCAGGCATGTCTGAGATCTCCGGCGTGGTCCACCGTTTGCAGGAACGCATTTCCACCTCTTATGGCTTCTCCGGCGTCATTGTAGCTTGGCTGGCCAAGCTTAATCCCTTCGCGGTGATTGTGGTTTCCGTCCTGTTCGGGGCACTCATCGTAGCCGGACGCGAAATACAGCCCTCCGGCGTGTCTTTCCTTATTCAGGGCATCATACTCTTTTTGGTAATCTCGAGTGACGTGCTGCTGCACTATACCGTCCGCCTCGTGCGCACGGAAGAAAACGGGGAGGCAAAATGAGCGCTGTTGTCATCCTCCATGCCGGCATTGCCACGGGCACCATCCTGCTCCTCGCCGCTATCGGTGAAATCCTCGCCGAACGGTCCGGTATCCAAAATCTGGGTGTCGAGGGTATGATGCTCTTTGGCGCCATGGCAGCCTTCAAAACCAGTTACCTCACCGGCAGCGCCTGGCTGGGCCTGTTGGCAGGCATTGTGGCCGGCGGCGTACTGAGCCTCCTGCATGGGCTGGTAACAATCCACTTCCAGGCCGATCAAACCGTTTCAGGACTCTCCCTTACGTTCCTTGGCACCGGGCTTGCGCTGGTATTTGGCGAGGGGCTCACTGGCCTCAACGTTGCTACCATTCCCAACTTGTCTGTTCCAGGGCTCTCCCAAATCCCCTTTATTGGAGAGGTTTTCTTTACCTCCCATAACCTAATTACTTATTTTGGTTATCTGCTCATACCCCTGGTCAGTTTTTATATCTTCAAGACCAAACCTGGCTTGCACCTGCGCGCCGTGGGTGAGAAACCCGCCGCCGCGGACACGCTGGGTGTAAACATTTATGGCGTGCGCTACCTCTACACCTTCATCGGCGGCTGCTTTGCCGGTCTGGCGGGTGCTTCGATCAGCGTGGCCATCTCCCCCGGATGGTACAGCAGCCTGACCACCAGCGGACAGGGTTGGATTGCTGTAGCATTGGTGATCTTTGCGCAGTGGAACCCAGCCCGGGCAGCCCTCGGCGGCTACCTCTTCGGTATGATGCGCCGCTTCATGCTGGATCTGCAGGGGCCAGCGCTGCTCTTAGGGATGCGAAACCCCTTCTTTTACAACCATAATCTGGTCTTCTTTTTGGAGATGACCCCCTACCTTCTCACTATCCTGGCCTTACTGTGGGGCTCCTCTTCCGCGCGGCGCAACCGCATCGGCGCCCCTGCCGCGCTCGGCCAGCCCTTCCGGCGAGGCGAACGCGGAATGTAGTCTCTTTCTGCAAATATTCAAAGAGCATAGGGCAAACCTGTGCTTTTTAAATGCCTGAACCTGCCTGTAAAAAACACAAGCTGGCTGAAAACATAAAAGTATTGTGAGGTATCATAAACTCTATGCCCAGTCCATCCACTCAGACCAAACGCGCCCCCCGCCGCGAATGGCTCCTCTTTATCACCGCGCTCATCAAGGGCACCGGTTTGGTTGTCCAACGCCTGAGCGTTGGCCGCTTGGAACCATTCACTTTCATTGCCTCACGCTTTTTGGTGGGTGGGCTCAGCCTGCTGCTTGTTCTGGCACTGACCAAAAGTTTCCCTCATCAGAGCACACCCAAACTTCCTGTCAGAACCTGGCTGAGTGGCGCTTTTGCCTGCGGAGCTGTTTTGTTTTTCGCCACCAGCCTGCAGCAGTACGGGGTCCGGACCACCACTGCCGGAAAAGCGGGCTTTATTACCGCGCTCTATGTCGTGATCGTGCCGCTCCTGGGCCTCTTCCTGCGCAGGCGCCCCAAGCCCGCCGTGTGGATTGCCGTGGCGATTGCCCTGGTAGGGCTTTACCTTCTCACCATGCAGGAGGGGTTAAGCATTGCCTCCGGCGACCTGCTGGTCCTGTTTGGAGCCTTCTTTTGGTCAGTACACATTCTGCTCATTGATCACTTCACCAAAAAGGTGAATGGGTTCCTGCTGTCTTTTGGGCAGTTTCTGGTCTGCAGCCTGATTGCCTGGATAGCCGCCAGCCTGTTCAACACCATCACCCTGGAGGGCCTGCTGGACGCGTCCAGATTAATCCTTTATTCCGGATTGATCGTGGTCGGATTGGCTTATACCCTGCAAGTCTTGGGGCAGAAAGGCACGCAGCCGGCGGTCATCTCCCTGATCCTCTGCCTTGAATCGGTTTTTGGCGTGCTGGCTGGCTGGCTGATTCTGAGAGAACAGCTCACCCTGCGCGAAGGCCTGGGCTGTCTGCTGGTGCTCGCGGCTGTGCTGATCACGCAGCTGGCGCCCCGCCAGGCTGAACTGAAGGAAACTTAACCCGGGTTGAGACAGTTAAAGCAAAAGAGCCTTGAATAAGGCTCTTTATTCATTTCAGACCGATTGGTTCAATGATCCGGGGGGTAACCTGCGTCGAAGAGTGCTCGCAAACCGCCTTTAACCGTATCCACACGTACGAAACCCGCTTTCATCATTTCGAATGCCGCGCGGGCACTATTTTCTTCATTCGGACAGGTACTGTAAGTGATGTACCACTGGTTTGGTTTAAGCGTGTGGAGGAGCTCCCCCACAGAGTCCGCGGGTACATTGAAGGCACCCTTAGCGTGCTGCTGTTGGTAGGCGAAAGCTTTGCGTGTATCAAGCAGGATTGCTTCCCCGCTTTCCACGGCCTTGATGGTCTCTTCTGCAGTCAGGCGCGGAACGTCTACTTCTGAGGTGATGGGAAGGGCAACCGACTCTGGCGTAACCAACTGGAAGACAAAGAATCCGGCCACGAAGATGATCAGCGCGACTCCAACCCAATGAACTATGAGAACTCGGTTTTTATTAGGTTTGGCGGGATTCTGCATAAACGACCTCTTATTTAACATACTAGAGTATGACATTTTTTACAAGTTTATTCAAGGGCTGTAGATGGTTGGGTCAAACCTCATCACTCGCCCCCGATCATAATCATAATATATTTAGAAATTGCAAGTGGTTGGCGAAGGCTTTTATCAAGCTGCTCCCCACGGTGACGTTTGCTTGTCTAATGGAGCGCAGCGTGGCAACCTGGGGTTGAAGTTAGGTTGTCAAGATAAAACCAGATTGCCACGTCGGGCTGAACCCTCCTCGCAATGACACTATTCCATCGTTGCGCGCAGCGTTGCAACCTGGAGTTGAGGTTGGATTGGCAAGATACAACCAGATCGTCACGCAAAAAATGCTCGCGATGACGCCTGCATCACCTCGCACCACGCGATGACGGATTTCGAATGTATCTGTTTCAAAAGTGCGTGATTAGGAAGAAAGAGGAAGATCGTCATTGATTATAGCCTTGAATAAAGAGGCATAAGGAGCAGACAATTTACCAGATTTCAAAATTGGGAAACTGGCAGAATGCACTGTGCCACGATATGACTTCGGCCTTGTATTTTTAGACGTATTCCGTATGGGATTTGAACTGTGGAACTAAAAACTATTCGTGAAGAGTTCCTTTTTATGCTCCAGAATCGCCAACATAGCCCTGGCTCCTTCAAGGCTCCAACTGACACCGCGGGTCTTCATTCTTTGGGCAACCAATTTGCCAACATTCGATTCAATTGCACCAAGCGAAAAGCCTTGAATGATTTCATCAGCATGGCTGCGCAAGTATTGCAAACAATCTAATCTGACTTTAGCCGTTGCAGCAGGACCCCCAACACAGGCCTTCAACAAGGTCTTTTCGATAGAAGCGAAGCCGTGTGAATACAGCTGTTGGATCACCTCTTTGACAGCCAGACTTGTACCAAAAGATGAGGAGATGGCACGTTTCACATGATAGGGGTCCAGGATCCTGATTGGGTTTTTGATCCCCAGCAGATCGAAACTGGTGCCCACCCATGGGCTGCCATCTCCGCCAATCACCAGCGTCTTTGTGCTCTGCAGATCATAGTGGGCGTAGAGTCTCTCCCTGATCATTTCCTGCCACTGCTGACCCGGCAAGCCGATGGAGGTGATGCAAATCTTGTTTTTCAGCCTTTTTCTGCTTCCGGAGAGGTATTGTTTCCCAGTATATGCAATCGCCACCCTGACTTCCATCTTGCGCTGCTTCTCCTTTTGCAAGGCTATCCAAACCCCATCGGCTTCACAATACAATTCCGGCGCTTTGATCTGACCCGGCTCCTCTGCCTGATATCTCTGTTCTTGTGCAGTCAACCTCTGACCAATTCTGCGTACCACCCGTCCCACAGTTGAAGGACTGATGCTTTGTTCACTGACATACCCGTTTACCTGGGCTGTGTCACGATAACTGAGACTGCCTGCCAGTGCGCTGATTTGTTCCTCCGCTTTTTGCGTCCGCCGTTGATAAGCGCTGAAACCAAGCAATTCATCCAGAGGTGTCCAGATCCGGCCATCCGGCAAACGATAGCTCCGTCTCCGGTATCTGATGCTGAACCTTTGGAATCGGTAACATCGTTCTTGTGTGCGAACGCTGACACCCTCCGGGTACTGACTGGCTTTCATTCTCTTTTCAAAATCCGAGAACGCTTCTCCGGCAACTGCCTGGGTCGTTTGATTTACGATTTCCCGGATGTCTTCTTCAAAATGTTCGGTCCGTACTGCAATTTGAAGAATCTTACCCTCACCATTTTCCCCTTGTACGTGTATACTCAGGTTGACTCTCATAGTCATTGGAAGTTCCTTTCTTTGTTTTATTTCTCAAAAACTATTGTATTGGAACTTCCTCTTTTTTCCCTTGACTACGCACTTTTGAAACGCATACATTTCGAATCGCAATCAAGAATTCATCCAAAAAGTATAATATTTCCCATGCCACTGCAGTTCATCCTCAACGGGCAGGAAATCACCATCGACTCCATCCCCGGGGAGAAACTCTCCGGCCTGCTGCATGTGCGCCTGGGCCAGACAGGCACCCCGGGCCCCTCCCAAGCCGGTATCCCTCAGGTATAATTTCCATTTGAACACTCACGGCAACTCAAACTCAATTATCAAGGAGTCACTCCCCATGACCGAACAGACCAATCATCAGCAGAGGGCAGAGCTTCATCGCACCATCTGGAATATCGCCAATGAGCTGCGTGGTTCCGTGGATGGCTGGGACTTTAAGCAATATGTTTTAGGCATGCTCTTTTACCGCTATATCTCCGAGAATCTCACCGAATATATCGATGAAAACCAGCGGAGAGCCGGGCTGGCCGGTTTCAGCTATGCCAGGCTGAGTGATGAGCGCGCCGAAGGTGCCCGCCAGGCCATGGTGAAATCCAAGGGCTTCTTTATTTTGCCAAGTGAGCTTTTTGAAAACGTGCGTGAACGCGCCCCGCGTGACCCCAACCTCAACATAACGCTGGAACGCGTCTTCCGCAATATCGAAGCCTCTACCCACGGCGCGGAAAGCGAGCAGAACTTTAAAGGCCTCTTTGAAGACCTGGATGTGAACAACAACAAACTGGGAGGCACGGTGAACGCCCGCAACACCCGCCTGGTCAAGCTGCTGAATGGTATCGGGGAGATGAAGTTGGGCAGTTACCGCGAGAACCACATTGATGCCTTTGGGGATGCTTATGAGTTTCTCATGACCATGTACGCCTCCAACGCCGGCAAGAGCGGCGGGGAGTTCTTTACCCCGCAGTACGTTTCTGAGCTGCTCACCCGCCTGACCCTGGTGGGCAAGAGCGAAGTCAACAAAGTCTACGACCCGGCCTGCGGTTCCGGCTCGCTGTTGCTCAACTTTGCCAAAATCTTAGGCAAAGAGAACGTGCGCCAGGGCTTCTACGGGCAGGAGAT
Source organism: Anaerolineaceae bacterium (assembly GCA_040772525.1). GTDB lineage: Bacteria > Chloroflexota > Anaerolineae > Anaerolineales > Anaerolineaceae > Mesolinea. Next base: position 54,934 of record JAXGXZ010000002.1, read on the forward strand.
CAACCTCACTACCTATAACCTCTGCCGCATCAACATGTTTTTACATGATATCGGTTACAACCAGTTCGATATTGCCTTGGGCGATACGTTGTTAGAGCCGGAACACGAGAGTTTTGAGCCCTTCGAAGCCATCGTCTCCAACCCGCCCTATTCCATCAAATGGGAGGGCGACAGCAACCCCCTGCTGATCAACGACCCGCGCTACGCCCCCGCCGGCGTGCTCGCCCCGCGGTCCAAGGCGGATATGGCCTTTATCATGCACAGCCTCAGCTGGCTGCATACCCGCGGCGTGGCGGCGATTGTCTGCTTCCCTGGCATTATGTACCGCGGCGGAGCGGAACGGAAGATCCGAAAATACCTGATCGATAACAACTTTATCGACTGCATCATTCAACTGCCTGATAACCTCTTTTTTGGCACCAGCATTGCCACCTGCATCATGGTGCTCAAGAAGAGCAAGCGCGACAATCACACCCTCTTTATTGATGCCTCGCAGATGTTTGAAAAGGTCACCAAAAATAACGTCCTCAACCTGGAGCATATCCAGCGCATTGTGGGCCTGTTTACCGACCGCGCGGACATGGCGCATGTGGCGCGCCTCGTGCCTAACAGCGAGATTGCTGAGCAGGGGTACAATCTTTCCGTCTCCAGCTACGTGGAGAAGGAAGACACGCGGGAGAAGGTGAATATCCGCGAGCTGAATGCTGAAATCCGCCGCATCTCAGCGCGCGTCAACCAGCTGCGGGAGGAGATCGACGCCATCGTTGCCGAGATTGACCCCGAAGCGGCTGCTGGGGAGGGCAAACAGTGAGTTACCTGGATAAATTGATTGAACAGCTGTGTCCGGACGGGGTGGAATATCACTCTCTAGATGATGTGTTTGATCTGCGTAATGGCTACACACCATCGACCTCAAATCCGCTTTATTGGGAAGATGGCACAATTCCATGGTTCACAATGAAAGATCTCAGAGAAAATGGAGGGATTCTTTCAGACTCGAGTGAACATATTTCACAAGCAGGGGTCAAAGGTTCTCTTTTCAAAGCAGGATCGATAATAATCTCAACTTCTGCAACGATTGGTGAGCATGCTTTAATACTTGTTGATGCATTAGCTAATCAACGTTTCACAAATTTAGATCGTAAGGATAGATATAAAGACAAACTATCCCCTAAATTCATTTACTACTATTGTTTCAAATTGGGAGATTGGTGTCGAACTATCACTAATTTTTCCGGATTTGCTTCAGTTGATATGAAAAGGTTTGTTAAATTTCCGTTTCCCATTCCACCTCTACCGGTACAGGAGGAGATTGTGAGCATTCTGGACAAGTTTACAGCCGTGGTCGCGGAGCTGGAAGCGGAGCTGGAAGCGGAGCTGGAAGCGCGGATTATACAATATGAACATTATCGTAGCTTACTTTTGCATTCAAAACAGGAAATATTTAAACAAGTGACTATTGGCGAGATTTGTACCAAAGTTGTATCTGGAGGTACACCTAATTCGGCTAATAAAGATTACTACGGTGGGGAGATTCCTTGGCTCAGAACGCAAGAAGTAGATTACAGAGAAATCTATGAAACTGAAACAAAAATAACAGAATTAGGATTTTTAAATTCAGCGGCAACTTGGATACCCATTAATTGTGTTATTGTAGCAATGTATGGCGCTTCAGCAGCTCGTGTAGCTGTCAATAAAATCCCATTAACTACTAATCAGGCTTGCTGTAATCTTCAAATAGACCCAAATCAAGCGAACTATAAGTATGTATATTATTGGCTCGCCTCGGAATACAAGAATTTAAAGGGATTGTCAGAAGGGGCTCAACCAAACCTGAACATGCAGAAAATAAAAAAATACCACATGCCTCTACCTTCAATGACTATACAAAATTGGGTTGTTTTATTGTTAGATCAATTTGAAACTTTAATTTTCAACCTCAAAACCGGTCTGCCAGCTGAGATCGCCGCGCGGCGCAAGCAGTATGAATACTACCGCGACAAGCTTTTGACCTTCAAGGAGAAGCCCGCATGACCTTTTACAACATCGTCGCCGCCACCAGCGAGGCCACCGTGGTCGCTGAGTGCAAGCCTACGGAGTACACCGCCGAAACCTATCAAAGTGAAGCACAGATGGAGCAGGAGCTGCTTGAACAGCTCGAAGCCCAGGGCTATGAATACATTCAGCTGCGCACGGAAAGCCAACTGATCAACAACCTGCGCATCCAGCTGGAAGCGCTCAACGGCATGAGCTTCACGGACAGGGAGTGGGAGCGTTTCTTCAAGGAACAGATTGCCAACGAACGCGAGGGCATCACCGAGAAAACGCGCAAAATTCAGGACGACTATATTCAGGTGCTGCGGCGGGAAGATGGCAGCACGCTCAACATCCGCCTGATCGATAAGGCCAATATCCACAATAACAAACTGCAGGTGCTCAACCAATACGACGCGCCGGGGGGCAGTTATGCCGCCCGCTACGACGTGACGATCCTGGTTAACGGCCTGCCCCTGGTGCACATTGAGCTGAAAAGGCGCGGGGTGGCCATCCGCGAAGCTTTTAATCAGATCTCCCGCTACAGCCGCGAAAGCTTCTGGAGCCAGAGCGGGCTGTTCAACTACGTGCAGCTTTTTGTGATCTCCAACGGCACACACACCAAGTATTATTCCAACACCACGCGCTACCAGCATCTGGAAGACAAGAAAAACAATCTGCCCCGCCGGCGCACCCGCACCAGTCACAGTTTCGAATTTACCAGTTACTGGGCAGACAGCACCAACCGCAACATCCCCGACCTGGTGGATTTTACGCGTACCTTCTTTGCCAAACACACCCTGTTGAATATCCTTACCCGCTACTGCGTTTTCAATGCCCGCAACATCCTGCTGGTCATGCGCCCCTATCAGATTGCCGCCACTGAGCGCATCCTCAACCGCATTCTGACCTCAGGCAACGCGCGCCAGACCGGAACGCTGAAAGCAGGCGGCTACATCTGGCACACTACGGGCTCCGGCAAGACGCTCACCAGCTTCAAAACCGCCCAGCTGGCTACCAATATCGAAGGGGTCAAAAAGGTCCTCTTTGTGGTGGACCGCAAAGACCTGGACTATCAGACCATGCAGGAGTATGAGAAATTCCAAAAAGGGGCCGCCAACAGCAACACCTCCACGCGTGTTTTACAGCGCCAACTGGAAGACCCGGAGGCGCGCATTATCATCACTACCATTCAAAAGCTGGACCTGTTTATCGCGCGCAACAAACAGCACGATATTTACCGGGAACGCGTGGTACTGGTTTTTGACGAGTGTCACCGCTCGCAGTTTGGGGAGATGCGGCAGGCCATCGTGAAGGCATTTAAGAATTATCACATCTTCGGTTTTACCGGCACGCCCATCTTCCCCGATAACGCCAACCCGAATGCCATCGGACAGGTTTGGACCACCGAACAGGCCTTTGGCGAACGCCTGCACACTTATACCATCGTGGACGCGATAAATGACGGCAACGTGCTGCCCTTCCGCGTGGACTACATCAACACGATGCGTGTTAAGGAGGGGATAGAAGACCTCAAGGTCTCAGCGATCGACCGTGAGAAGGCCATGATGGACCCCCGGCGGCTCGAGGAGGTCGCAAAATATCTGCTGGACCACTTTGACCAGAAAACCAAACGCTCCATTGCCTACAAGCTGGACGGGGAGAAGCGTTACGGGTTTAACGCCATCTTTGCTGTTGCTTCCATCCCCATGGCAAAGCTTTACTACACGGAGATTCAGCGTCAGATTGCTGAGCGCGGCAGCCCCCTCAAGGTGGCTGTTATTTACAGTTTCACGCAAAACGCGGATGATCCGGAGAGCGGCCTGCCGGATGAAGGCTTCGACATGGAGAGTCTGGAAACGAGCGACCGGGAATTTCTTGATAACGCCATCGCGGATTATAACCGCCAGTTTAATACGAACTTTGATACCAGCGCAGACAGATTCGAAAACTATTACAAAGATCTCTCCCGGCGGGTAAAAGACAAAGAGGTCGACCTGATGATTGTGGTCAACATGTTCCTGACCGGGTTTGACGCCACGACGCTCAATACCTTGTGGGTGGATAAGAATTTGCGCCTGCATGGACTCCTGCAAGCCTATTCTCGCACCAACCGCATCCTGAACACGGTCAAAACCTATGGGAATATCGTTTGCTTCAGGGACTTAAGTAAAGCCACGGACGACGCCATTGCCCTGTTTGGAAACAAGGAGGCCGGCGGTGTGGTGCTGATGAAAACCTTTGAAGAATACTATCAGGAGGGGTATGAGGTCAATGGGAAGCGCCAGCGCCCTTACGTGGAACTCATTGAGGCCCTCAAAGAAGATTTCCCCCTGGGCCAGCCAATTATTGGCGAGAACAATCAGAAGGAATTCGTGCGCCTGTTTGGGTCGGTTTTGAAGCTTCGCAACATTCTGACCTCGTTTGATGAATTTGAAGGCAAAGAAATCCTGAGTGAGCGCAACCAGCAGGATTATCAGAGCATTTACATTGATCTGTATCAGGAGATGCGCGGCGCGCGTGACGCAGAGAAGGAAGTCATCAATGATGACCTTATCTTTGAAGTGGAACTCATCAAGCAGGTGGATATCAATATCGATTACATTCTTATGTTGGTGGCAGAATATCAGAAGAGCAAACTGAGGGACCGCCAGATTTTGACCACGATTGAGAAGTCCATCAATGCCAGCCTGGAATTGCGCAGTAAGAAAGATCTGATTGAAGGCTTCGTCGCCCAGGTTAACATGGAGACCCAGATTGATAAGGACTGGGCTACCTACGTAAGCGAACGCAGGGAAGAAGAACTGCAAGCCATTACGCTGGAAGAAAAACTGGATGAGAAAAGTACCCGGCGCTTTATGGAAAACGCCTTGAAAGTCCGCGAGTTCCGCACGACAGGCACCGCTTTTGATAAATTATTGCCCCCGATGGATTTGTTTGACAGCGCGAGAGAGGAAACGAAACTTAGGATAATTGATAAGCTGAGAGCTTATTTTGAGAAATTCCTTGGGTTGGGGTAGCCTGTTTTAGCATTTCCCGGTAAAACCAGATCGCCACGTCGGGCTAAGCCCTCCTCGCGAAGACGTTTACTCCGTCGTTGCGAGCGCAGCGTGGCAACCCGGGGTTGAGGTTGGATTGGCAAGATACAACCAGATCGCCACGCAAAAGATGCTCGCGATGACGCCTGCATCACTTCGCACCACGCGATGACGGATTTCGAATTGCATTAAAGAATTCACCCAAAAGGTATAATATCTCCCATGCCACTGCAGTTCACTCTCAACGGGCGGGAGATTACCATCGACCCCATCCCTGGGGAGAAACTCTCCGACCTGCTGCGCGTGCGCCTGGGCAAGACAGGCACCAAAATCGGCTGCGGCGAGGGGCGCTGCGGCATCTGTACGGTCCTGATTGATGGCGTTCCTACGCGATCCTGCATCACGCGCGCGGAAAAGGTCAACGGCGCCTCCATCCTGACCATCGAAGGGCTGCGCGCCCTGCGGCCGGCCAACTTCCCCCGCGCGGAGATCTCCGGCGTGGAAGAGATGGACCATCTCCATCCCCTCCAGCAAGCCTTTATCACGCACGGTGCAATTCAATGCGGTTTCTGCACGCCCGGCCAGCTCATGCGCGCCTACGCACTCCTGCAAGAGAATCCCGACCCCTCCTTTGACGAAATTCGTTCCGCCCTGCAGGACGTTGTTTGCCGCTGCGGCAGCTACAATGCCATCCTCAGCGCCACGCATGCCGCAGCCCAAGCCCTGCGCAATGCGCAGCCCGTTCAGCCGCCAGAGGTATCGCTCTCAGGGAGCCCCCTCAGTCATGTGGGGCAGGTAGCCGCCCGGCCGGACGCCGTCGCAAAGGTGATCGGAACAGCCAAATTCACCGATGACCTGACCTTCCCAGGCATGCTTTACGCACGCGTTTTACGGGCGGGGGTACCCTCCGCCATTCTGCGGGGCCTCGATATCGGAGAAGCGCTCAAACACCAGGGCGTGGCTGCCATCCTCACTGCAAAGGATCTGCCTGCCGCGCGCATGCACGGCCTGCACAGCCGGGATTGGCCCATCCTGGTGGGGCTGGGAGAACGCATCCGCTACCAGGGAGACGCGCTCGCGCTCATCGCCGCGGACACCCAAGCCAACGCGGACAGCGCGCTCGCGCTCATCAAAACCAACCTGGAAACCCGCCCGGTCATCTCCAACCCCACTGAAGGACTGGCTGACGGTGCGGAGCAGCTGCACCCGCAGGGCAACCTGCTCAAACACATCAAAGTGCGCAAGGGCAATGTCGAAGAAGGCTTCGCGCAGTCTGACATCATTTTGGAGCATACCTTCCACACACCTTTCAGCGACCATTTTTTCATGGAACCTGAGTGCTCCATCGCTGTTCCACGCCCGGACGGCGGGCTGGACTTGTACGAGGGCTCACAGATCCCCTACGCTGACCGCCAGCAGGTGGCCGCCGCGTTGGGATTACCCGAGGGGCAGATACGCATCCGCGGTCAGCAGACCGGCGGAGCTTTTGGCGGCAAGGAAGACATCTCCGGTCAGATCCACGCCTCCCTCTTGGCAAAAGCCACCGGAAGGCCGGTTAAACTGCTCTTCACGCGCCAGGAAAGCCTGCTGGTACACCCCAAACGGCACGCCACTGAGATCCGCGTCAAGCTGGGAGCCCGGAAGGATGGCAAACTTCTGGCAGCCCAAACAGAACTTTTAGGCGATACCGGCGCCTATGCCTCTTTAGGTGAAATGGTCATGACGCGCGCCACCACCCACTCCAGCGGTCCTTACTCGATTGAGCATGTAAAGTCGGATTGTTACGCCGTCTACACCAACAATCCGCCGGCAGGGGCCTTCAGGGGTTTTGGGGTTATGCAGGCTGCCTTTGCCATTGAAAGCACCATGGATATGCTGGCAGAGCAGCTGAAGCTCGACCCCTTAGCTATGCGCATAATAAATGCGCTGCGGGATGGCAGCAGCACCAGCACGGGCCAGTTTCTATCCGCGTCCATCGGTCTGCCCGGCTGCCTCTCCGCCATCCAAAAACGCTGGCAGGAGATGGGAGTGGCTGAACCCTTCAAGCCCAAAGAGGAATTTTTGGGCGGCAAATCCCTGCTGACCTGTTGGGGCCTGGCAGCCGCATTTAAAAATACCGGGCTGGGAACCGGAGCGGATGACTACAGTGGGGCGATTGTGAGCCTGCTCAACACAAGTCGCCTGCAGATCAAGACCGCTGCCAGCGAAGTCGGGCAGGGCATGAACACCACGCTCAAGCTGATCGCCGCCGAAGTGCTCAAGATCCCATTGGAACAGATCAATGTTTTCCTGATGGACACGGACCTGACCCCGGATGCCGGCCCAACTACCGCCAGCCGGCAGACTTTCGTGACCGGCAACGCTGTGCGTATGGCTTGTGAAGGGCTGAAGGATCGCATTCTGGTATGTGCCGGGCGTAACTTCCCCGGTGAGTCAGTTGAATTGCATGCTGGAGGGCTGCGGGCGGGCAGGCATGAGCTGACCTGGCATGATGTTTACGAACTCTTACCGGAAGAAGAGCGCAGCGTGAGCCTGATCTATCACGCGCCCAAAACCGAACCCCTGGAAGCGGGCCCGCGGTCGCACTTTGCCTATTCGTTTGCTGCGCAAGCAGTGAAAATTGGCATTGATACAGCGGAGGGGCGCATGCGCGTGCTAAAAGTGCTCAGCGCCAATGATGCCGGGCGGGTGATTAACCCCCTGGGTTTCCAAAGCCAGGTGGAGGGCGGCGTGGTGATGGGGGTTGGCCAGGCACTGCTGGAAGAATTCAAGGTTGATAACGGGGTGATCTGGTCAGACCGCAGCGCGCGCAACCCCATCCCGCGCATGCAGGACACTCCCGGGATAGAGTCATTCATTGTGGAAGCCGTGATGCCGGAGGGGCCGTTTGGCGCCAAGGGCGTAGGTGAAATAGTATCCGTTCCTACCCCGCCGGCGATCGTTAATGCCATTTACCATGCCACAGGACTGCGTTTCGACCGTCTGCCAGTTCGGCAAACCACTTTACAGGAACATTTTCGTAAACCTGGCAACTGAACCTTATCTGTTCTTTCGCAATCTCCTCCTGGATTTTGGAAAAAGCAATAAGCATAAAAAAACCACCCAATTGGGCGGCTTTCTTGTTTTTGGGAAGACTGGTCAGGCTACCTGATGTGGTTTATTCTCGGCAGCAAGGATATTTTGGATATTCTCACTGATCCGGGAGGCAGTTTCCACATTGTTCATCGTGTAGAGATGGATTCCGCGGATATCGTGATCGATAAGGTCCAGGATCTGGTCGGTGGCATAGTGGATGCCGGCGTCAAACAGGGCTTTGGGGTCGCTGCCATAACGGCTGAACAATTTGGACAGCCTGGAAGGCACGCTGGCGCCTGAAAGGGCAACCGTGCGCTCAATCTGCCGAAGGTTGGTGATAGGCATGATCCCTGCCTGGACAGGCACCTTAATACCCGCTTTTTCCACCTTTTCCATGAATTGGTAGAACTTTTCATTGTCGAAGAAGAGCTGCGTTATCAGGTGGCTTACCCCCGCGGCAAGTTTATACTTGAGATTCTCAATATCAGTATCCATCGAGTCGCACTGATAGTGCGTTTCTGGGTAGCAGGCACCTAACATGTTGAAGGTGCTGTCTGCCCGGTGAATATAGTCCGCCAGGTCGCTGGCGTATTTGAAGTCATCCTTGGGGGTCACGTCCGGGTTGATATCACCCCTCAGAACCATAATATTGCGTATCTGGTTCTCTCTGAATTGCTCCAGGATGTGGTCGATATCCTCGCGGTTATTGTTGACGCAGGTTAGGTGCGCTACCGGTTCAACATGGTAGGTGGTGCGGATTAACGAGGCAATTTCAACGGTCTTATCGCGCTGAGCCTGGCTGCCGCCGGCACCATAGGTAACGCTGATGAAATCTGCCGGCAGGCCGCGCAGTTTCAGAAGCGTGTTGTAGATGACGTTGTAAGAAGTGTCTTTCTTGGGAGGAAAGATTTCCAAAGAAAAGACAACTTTTTTATGTTTGAATAGGTCTGAAATGTTCATGATGGCAGAATTTTAACCCATTCCGATCATATAAAATAATGTGTATTGCTGTCGGTAGCACTGGCAGCCATTGTGGCTACCCCAGCCAACTCAACCCCATCCAGTAGTTCCTCTTGACGGATGCCCATCAGATCCATGGTCATCTGGCAGGCAAGGAGTTTGACGCCATTGGCCTGAGCCTGGTGGATGAGCTCAGGCAGGGAATCTACATTTTTCTGCTTCATGATATTCTTGATCATGCTGGTGCCCATCCCCATCATGTGCATCTGGGAGAGGGTGAGCTTCTTGGCCCCGCGAGGCATCATCCAGCCAAACATTTTTTCGATCAAATTCTTTTTTACTGGCGGTGCCTGGTCTTTGCGCAGGATATTCAAACCCCAAAAGGTGAAGAAAAGGGTTGCTTTTTGACCCATGGAGGCAAACCCATTGGCAATAATCATTGCCGCAATGGCCTTATCAAGGTCACCGGAGAAAACTACCATGGTGAGGTCTTTTTTATCACTCTTATCAGTTGCGGCTTCTCTACCGGCGGCTGGTTTTTGTGTTTGGGTCAGGCCTTTTTGCACCTGAGCAAGGATTTTGCCGTCCTTCACTTCCATGTGGACCAAACGATTGCCCGTGGCTTTAGCCCAGGCTCCCACGTCGGAGGCAAAACCCAAGTCTGTGGCTGAAATGTTTACAATATCGCCATCCTGCATTTCCTTTACCTGTTTGTACAGGCGCATAATCGGGCCTGGGCACTGCAACCCGCAGGCATCCACATGATATTCCTTACCACTTGTGAGAGGTTCGGAAGCCTGGCCGCTTGCTGGCTGTGGGTCTTGATTTTGATTGACATCTGGAATCATATGCTTTGCTCCTTCATGCTGGGCATCATAAAAAGCTGCCGCGTACGTTTTGTAACCGCCGGATAAGTTCCAGGCATCGTAGCCGGATTGGCGCAAAACTCTGACCGCAAAATAACTGCGCTGACCACCGGAACAATTGACCAGGATCTTTTTATCCCTGGGCAGACGATGAAGGTTTTCTCTGAGGTGGTTGAGTTCGATATTGACAGAGCCCGGCAGCGAGCCAACAACTGTTTCCTCCGGATGGCGTACATCCAGGAAGATCCACTCATCTTTGTTCAGACCCTCCAGATCCTCCCAGTGCTTGAGTGGAGAATCACCCCGGAGGGCGTTGGCAGCACTGAAGCCGGCATTGTTTACCGGGTCACGCGGTGAACCATAGGGCGGCGCGTATGAGAGTTCCAGGTCCTCCAGGTCAAATACGGTCATATCTCCGTGGATGGCGGTTGCCAAGACATCGATGCGTTTCTCCACCCCTGACTGACCAACAGCCTGGGCTCCATAGATCTGACCCTGCGGGCCGTAGAGCAGTTTTAATGTGACGGGTGTGGAACCTGGATAATAAGAGACATGATTATTGGTGTGCACGGTAACGCTATCAAAGGGCAGCCCCAAACGCTTCAGTTCGCGCGTATTCAGCCCGGTGGAAGCAACCGTGAGGTCAAACACCTTTACCACGGAGGTACCTGATACCCCTTTGAATTCACGCGGTTTGCCAGCGATGGAGTCTGCGGCCACGCGGCCTTGTTTGCTGGCGGGCCCAGCCAGTGCTAGGCCAATTGGCTGACCACTGATGCGGTGTTTCACCTGAACTACATCTCCCACAGCGTAAATATCGGGATCACTGGTGCACATGTACTCATCCACCACCACGTGCCCGCGTTCCCCCAGATTCAGGCCGGTTTTTTTGGCTAACTGGTTTTCAGGACGCACGCCAATAGCCAAAATCACAAAATCTGCGGGGTAGATTTTACCGGAGGCAGTCTGGACCTGTAATTTGCTATCCCCTTGCTCCTCAATAGCCTTCAGCCCGTCCCCCAGGGCGAGTTTTACACCATTGAGGGCAAGATGCTGGTGAACCATCTGAGCCAATTCGTAATCGATGGGCGCCATCACCTGGTTGAGCATCTCAACGATGGTGACTTTTAAACCTCTTTCATGCAGGTTCTCCGCGATTTCAAGCCCAATAAAACCGCCGCCCACGACCACAACATCCTGGGGCGAATTCTCATGTATATATTTGATTATGCTGTCCATCTCGGGGATATTGTGCAGTACGAAGACGTTCGGAAGGTTCATGCCTGGCAAAGGCGGGACAATGGGTGTCGCCCCCGGGCTGAGCACAAGTTTATCGTAAGTCTCGGTATAGCTGCTGCCATCTTCAAGGCGGACGGTGACCGTTTTGGCCTCCCGGTCAATATCAAGGACTTCCTGGTTAGGCCGTGCATCCAGATTGAGTTGCTCGCGCAGATCCTGCGGTGTCACCACAAGCAGTTTAGATCTGTCCTCAATGCTGCCCCCAATATGGTAGGGCAGACCGCAGTTAGCATAAGAAAGATAAGGTCCGCGTTCCAGAATGATAATCTCAGCCAATTCATCCATCCTGCGCAGGCGTGCCGCTGTCGACGCTCCGCCTGCCACGCCACCAATCACGATTACTTTCACGCTTCCTCCGTTTAAAATCGGTTGTTTTTCCTTACAGCCAAAGGTTCCCTGTATGACTTTCAGCTTAACCTTTGGCTTTAGAATATTAAACATCCGTCGAACGAGCGGATGATTGGGAATTTTAACATAAATCAAGTTGTTGAAATTTTTACGCCGGCTTGTTAACAAATCCCGCCTTAATGACTTTTTACCGTTTATTGTGAATTATCTATGACAAAGACAATATATGAGATAATATATACATATCCTGAATGGGCGGTTAATAAATTAGATTAATTGAATGGCTGAAATTAAGTCTATCCCTTTTACTCAAAAAGAAATAACGCGTACCGTCAGAAAACGCTTGCGGATTATTGTCATCCGGGCTATTCTTCTTTTCCTGACTATCAGCCTGCTTCTCAGCGTCATCATGGTCCTGGCCCAACTTAATTTACATATCAAAAAGAATCCCTATGTTGATTCTCCTCTTATCTCAACGCTTGAATCTTATTATCTGGCAAAAGGAAGCTGGGAAGGTGTTAGCAAAGTTATGGAGTTGCACCAGAGCTCCCATGATTACTACTACAAAAATCATTTTGATCATGTGTTGATAGCCGACCTCTCCGGAAAATGGGTTTACAATCCCTTTTCTCCTGATCTTCCCACAGAAGAGCACTTGAACACCGCGCGCACAACAGATTTAGTGTTGGATGGGAAAACCGTTGCCAGGATCTATGACATTGAGGGGCACAGGGGGGTTGTGTGGGAAACTTTTACGCAGTCTTTTGTGACGGCAGCCATTATAATATTGGGCTTTTCGATCATTTGGCTGATCCTCGCCATGGTCCTGATGAGGCGTTGGGTCAGACCCCTTTCTGACATTATTGGGGCTACCCAGGCTGTGCGTTTCGGCGATCTGAGCGTTCGCGTACCCATCGAGAAAGGCAAAAACCTCTGGCAATTCAAAAGATCGATCAATGCCATGATTGAGAATCTGGAGCATAATGAAATTACCCGGCAGGCTCTTTTCGCAGATGTCGCGCATGAACTGCGTACTCCCATTTCCGTGTTGAAAGCCCATCTTGATGGAATTCTGGAAGGAGTCCAGGAGCCCACACCGAGGTTGATCTCCACCATGAACCACACCACGGACCGTCTGGCGCGTTTGGTGGAAGATATCCGTCTGCTTTCCATGGCTGAGTCACGACAACTGGAACTGCACCTCACTGAGTTCAACATGCGCGATCGATGTGAAAAATTCCTGGAAAACTTCCGCTATGCCGCTAAGGAAAAGCGTATGACACTGGCTTTCAAGCCGGATATCGGTGAACCAATCGTCTACCTGGATCAGATGCGCTTGGAGCAATTGATTGGCAACCTGGTAAGCAATGCCATCAATTATGCCCCCGAGGGAACCGTGGTGGAACTTTCGCTGGTGACAAGCAATGTTGATGTTGAAGTGCATATCAAGGATCAAGGGCCAGGTATACCGGAAGAATCGCTCCCCTACGTTTTTGACCGCTTCTGGCGGGAGGACAAGTCACGCAGCCGTGCCAATGGCGGAAGCGGGTTGGGTCTCTCCATCACAAAACTTTTGGTTACACTGCAGAACGGCAAAATCGGGATTAAAAACAGACCAGAGGGCGGTTTGGATGTGTGTGTAAGCTTCCCGCTAGCCAGCACGATAGAAAAAGAAGAAACCACAGATATCAAAATGCTCTAAATCACCAACCAACAAAAAGAGCAGATCCGATAGGTTTTGGGATCTGCTTAGTAATTTTTGTCAGCTTGTTTAATCTACCTGGATTCCCCGACCTGCTTCTACTTGGCCAATTTTCCACACATTGAGAGCTTTCTCCTTCGCCAGAGACTGGAACCGCCCTGTTTTATTCTGCGGAACGCTGATGAGCAAGCCGCCGGATGTCTGAGGATCAAATAACAGCATACGCTCTGCCTCACTCAACCGCGGGTCAAAACTTACTTTTTCACCGAAATAGGCTGCGTTATCATGTGCGCCTCCCGGAAAAGTAAAGGCTTGGGCAAATTTGCGCGCGGAACTTACCATTGGAATTGCCTGAAAATCGAGAGAGATACCGACTCCGCTGGCTTCCGCCATCTCCAGGGCATGCCCCAGCAGGCTGTAACCCGTAACATCCGTGGCAGCACGCACCCCCACCGTAACAGCCAATTCACCGGCGTCCCTGTTGAGCGTTTTCATCCAGGTAACCACTTCCTGCAGGTCTTCAGGTCCTGTAAGACCTCTTTTATGGGCAGTTGTTACCACACCAAAACCGAGCGGTTTGGTGACATAGAGGCAATCACCGGGTTGCATCCCCCCTTTAGTCATCAACTTGCGTTCATCTGCCAGACCCAAGACAACCAACCCGAACTTGGGCTCTTTGTCCTGAATAGTATGCCCGCCCGCAATGACGACACCCGCCTCTCTGGCTTTTTCCGCCCCGCCGAGGAGGATTTGCCGGACCATGTCAAGCGGCAGATTCGCAGGCATGGATACCAAATTAAGTGCCAGGAAAGGATTAGCTCCCATAGCATAGACGTCCGAGAGAGAGTTAGCCGCTGCGATAGCGCCGTAATCGTAAGGATCGTCCACTACGGGCGTGAAGAAATCGGTTGTCAGCACAAGAGACTTCTTTTTGCTCAATCTCCAGACCGCGGCATCATCCGCCAACGTTAAACCAACCAGCAGGTTCGGGTAGTCCTCTGGTCTGAAGATATCGTTGAGTGGCTGCAGCACCTGCGCCAGCGTCTCCGCGTTTAGTTTGGACGCTCAGCCGGCACAGGAAGAAAGGGCTGTCAGCCTTATTTCTTTATGTGTGTCTGTGTGCTCATTCATGGCGTCAATAATACCGCAATATAATCGGGGAACCAAAAATGGCGGGTGTTAAGCCGCCATTTTTATATGTGATTTTTCTGGATTAACCTTTTACTGCGCCGGTCGTGAGACCGCCAACAATCTGGTCTTGGAGGAAGAAGTAGATCAGCATAATCGGCACCGCGCCAATCAGCGCGCCTGCGGCGAATACGCCCCACTTCTTATCGAACTGACCGGCAGTAAAGATCTGCAAGCCAACCATAAGGGTGTATTTGGAAGAATCGTTCAGCAAAACACGCGCCAGGAGAAAGTCTCCATACACACCGATAAAAGAGAGAATCCCCACGACAAATAAGATTGGCCGCAGGAGAGGCAGAAGCAGATAACGGAAGATCTGGAAGGGTGTGGCACCATCCAGCATACCTGATTCATCAATGGCACGCGGGATAGTATCCAGGAAACCCTTTATCAGCCAGATATTCATGCCCATCGCTCCACCCAGATAAACTAAAATGAGACCGGTATGGGTATTTAGCCCTAATGCCGGCACAATATTGCCGAGGTTTGAGATGAGCGCGAACGTGGCTACCAGCGAGAGAAGGTTAGGAAATGCCTGGATCAACAAAATACTCTTGAGCAGTGGAACACGTCCCTTGAAGCGCAGGCGGCTGAAGGAAAAAGCTGCCATTGTAGTAATCACCAGGTTGAGCACGGTGGTGATACCAGCTATCTTGATGGAATTTAACAACCAGGTCCAATACTTGAGTTCACCATAACTGAATTTTGGATCTTTATTGAACAGACGCAGATAATTCGCTACACCCGGATCAGGCGGAATCAGACTCTGGGTTGCCAGTGAATTGGAGTTATCGAAGGACGCTGAAATGATCCATAACACCGGGAAGAGCGCAAAAACGATCAAAAGAACGGCTATCACGAGCCGTATGGCTACACTGATGCGATATTGACCCTTCTGTGATTTAGTAATGTTTTTGATCTTCGGTTTATCAGACATTTTCACTTACCTCCTCCCACATATTGGTAAAGCGATACTGGAAGAGCGTAAGCGCTCCAACGATGATAAAGAGCACGATTGAGATCGCTGATGCCAAACCATATTGCACACCACGGCCGCCGCTCTCGAAAGCCATTTTGTAGATATAGCTGAGCAGGATATCGGTATGTCCAGCCTGGGTGCTCGCACCAACAATTGCAGGCCCACCTCCGATAAACAAATAGATCAAGCCAAAGTTGTTGAAGTTGAACACATAGGAGGCAATCAGCAAGGGTCCAACAGCAACCAACAACAGCGGCAGCGTGATGCCCTTGAACTTTTGCCAGAAATTCGCCCCGTCAATGGTGGCTGCTTCGTACATGTCCGTAGGGATGGATTGCAGTGCACCGCTGGAGATCAACATCATGTAAGGGAAACCCAACCAGAGGTTGACCAGCAAAATGGCAATGCGTGCCCAGAAGGGTTCGGTGGTCCAGCGTGGCGCCCAACCAATCAAATTCATCAACAACCGGTTGATAATGCCGAACTCGGAGTTGAACATACCCCGCCAGATCAGGATAGTGATAACCGAGGGGATGGTATAAGGCACAAGTAGAAGTGTGCGGATGAGCTTTTTGAGGGGGAAGTTCTTGTCATTGTACATAATGGCAATGGCAACACCCAAGGCAAAGGTGGAAAGCACACTAATGAGCGGGAAAATAAGGTTCCAGAGCAGAATCTGCGTAAGCGGACCGCGTAAAGCCGGGCTGGTGAAGAATTCCTTAAAGTTTTTCCAGCCGACCACTTCCCGGAAACCTGGGTTGATTGTCTTGCCCTGTTGGGACGTAAAGGTTCCGGCTTTATTTTCATAAATCAAACCGGTTTCATTATCTTTGACCGTGTCAGTTGCCCTGTCATATGTGTAGCGGATCGCCAGTTCAGCAGCCTCACTTGGGGAGCGCACCTGCACAGTCTTCTCTCCCTCAATGCCAAACTTGATTTCAGGCAGGGTTTTATCAGCCGCGGCTAAGAGCGTGTTCAGCCGGATGTACCCTTCAATGGCGTTTGGAATGCCCTTGGAATCTGCGTCACCGACAGCTCCTTCGCCAATTACTCCGGGTACAATTTCTTCACCTGGTTTCGCCAGCCAAGTGGAACCATCTGTTTTGTCCACGAGCCACATAGCGTACTGATTATCGTTCGATTTGTAAGCTGTCCAGGTATAGGCTTTTCCAGTAGCTGGCAGGTAAGTAGCTTTTTCGATCTGATGAAGCGCCATTTCCTTAGTAAGCAGATGACCATCGCCATAATTCGTAAAAGCAATGTACACGGTAAAAAAGATTGGGTAAATGACAAACATGAGCATAAAGGCGAGCCCAAATGCCATCCAGCGGAAGGGGTAACCTTTCTTCAGCAAGAATACTACGTTGAAGAAGATAGCAATGATTCCTAATATGACCGCAATCTGGGTAAAACCTTTAATGATCGCTTGATAAATAAACCAAACCGAACCAATATCAAAAACAGCAAGAAAAAGAAAACGTAATAATTTTGAAATTGGCGATTCGGAGTCAGTGGTCTTGGGTTTGGTGAGATTTGGCTGCTGCAAGAAAACCTCCTCCTGTGGTCTTTTTTAAAATTATAATCTCGAACTATTGAGATAATAAAAGGAAGGTCGAGACAAATTGTCTCGACCTTCCAATCTATCAAAACTTACTTAACATTGATCGTGAGGATATGGGTGGTCTCATCGTAGACAAAGTCCAGGGTACCGTCTTTTTCAACAGTGACCTTGTAATTGTCTCCGTTTTCTTTACCGTCCACACCGTAGTTGAGGGTCCAGGAGCCATCGATGGCAACCTTCATCTCATATTCACCAGCTGTCACATTGAAGGGACCAGCGACCCAGAGTCCATCTTCGCCCTTGGTCATGGCGGTAATGGTGCACTCGGGAGCCCAGTCAGCTTCACAACCAGCCTGAACCTGATAGGAGCCAGGCACGCTGATCATTCCAGTAAGCGGGTTGGCAATCAAAGCGCGGATCTTCTCGCCAGCTTCTTTCAGAGCCTCATCGGGAGCCTGTTTGCCGTCGCGAGTAAGCACGATAGCAGAATCCCAGTTGCCCCAAACTGAACCCATCGCAGGGATGGCGGGCATAGCCGTGGCTTTTTCGCCCGCTTTACCGAAAGCCAACAGATCGGCGTTTGAGAGTTTTTCAAGGGTGGCAATGAAAGCAGAAGGACGCTGACCAGCTTCGTATAGAGCGGTCATAGTCTCGTCAGTGGCAACGAATTCGGTCATGAAAGCCTGAGCCAGGAGCTTATTAGGGGACTGTTCGTTGATCAGAATGGTCTGCACACCAGAGAAGGGATAGCCTTCGCCAGCAGGGCCAGAGGGGAAGTTGGCAATGGCATACTTGAAACTAGCTTTTTCAGCGCCAGCGCGGATGCGATCCAGAGCCCAGGGGCCAGCCATGATGAAGGGGGCTTCAGCGGTCTCAAAGAGCGCATGGTTGTTTGCCCAGTCCCAATCGGTGGGCAGGTTGCCCTTGTCCACATTGGCTTTGAGCCACTCTGCGGCGGCGATCATGCCAGCGGAATCAACACCGAGGTCCTGATCGTTCCAGTTGCCTTTGTCATCGCGGCCAAAGATGTAACCGCCAAAGGCGGTGAACAGAGGATAGAGGTCATAGGTAGTTCCGGTGACAGCCATAATGTAATTAGCTTTGCCTTCGGCCTTGAGAGCCTCACCAACGGTTACAACCTCGTCCCAGGTCTTGGGGGCTTCGGAAACCAGGTCGGCATTATAGAAGAATGCCAGGTTTTCTGTAGCGTAGGGCATGCAGTACAAATTACCATCGTAGCGGCAGGCGTCCAAGGTGGAAGGCACAAATTCTGCTTCCTTCTCGCCCAGGTCAATCTGAGCAACGAGGCCATTGGCGACCATGGTAGCAACCTGGTCGTGGGGGACGCCGAAGAGGATATCGGGGCCTTCGCCCTGCGGGGCAGCCAGCTGGAAGTCATCGCGAAGTTCGGATTTGAGCTCGACTTTGAGTTCAACATTGTACTGCTCGAGGAATGCCGCAGCCAGTTTCTCCAACACTGGAGCGCGGGTATCATCAGCCCAAATGCGCAGGGTTGCTACAGGTTCAGCAACCGTGGGAGCAGCAGGCTCTTCGGTAGTAGCAGCTGGGGGTTCTGTGGCTTGAACGGCCTCAATCGGAGCCTGCGAGGGAGCGGGTGTTGACTGGGTGCAAGCCCCAAGCAACATGGTTGCAATCAGGAAGATTGCAATAAAAACGACACTTTTCTTCATTGGTTTCTCCTTTTGGAACATAGAACTTTGATTGGCATTTTTGCCGTTAATTGTTTTTGTCATCTCAACCCCCTATTGATATAACCGGACCTTTGCTGGTCTTGACAGTTTTGGGGGCTAAGGTGCTTTCGATGTGTTGGCTTACTTTGGTATAGCGGTTGATCTCGTGCGCCTTGAGGGGTGACATTAATTTATTTACAAAACGCTCATATTCAGGGAGGACCTGGTCAAGCAGAGCTTGGCCTTTCACGCTTAGTCCAAGGCGGTAACTGCGGCCGTCATCTGGATCCACTGTGCGTGTAATCAAACCGTCTTTGAGCATACCCTGTACGATACGGGTAGTATTGCTTTTAGTACAAAGCAAAAGATCGGAAAGATCGATGTAATTAATACCCGGATGATTATTGATGTGGATTAAAACATAGAATCGTGGAACGGTAAGATTATGTTTACCTAAAAAAGCCTTTTCGTGATTATCAATGTGTAAAAATATTGCTTTTAGTGACTCATACAAAACCATGTGATCGAAACCTATTAATTACCTTGTCTACAGATAGTTTACACTTCAACTATTTTAACGGTGTATGGATTATTTTGTCAAGCGCTTAAGCCTGTATTAATGCCTCTCATTCAGAATTCGTGTAAATATGAGGTTTACAAGACCTTGTTTAAGGCATCTTCAGAAAGGTTTTGCGCCCTTGTGGAAAAGACAAACACCTAGAAAATTAGTTTTGGCACCGCTTGGTATGACGTTTATTCAAAAATAGAAGAAATCATTAACGAAACCCAACCCAAAATTGCAACCCTTAATTGTCATTTTATAAGACTTCCAAACCCAAATTGAACGCAAGCCGCCACCGGATTGGGAGGCAGAATGGTTTAATTTCCCACCTTTTGGCATAACAATTGCAGCCCTACCCATAATTATCATTTTATCGCTAATAGTAAAAGGAGATCTATGAAACTTAATCAACCCAAAAAAATAACTTTCGGAATTTCTCTGGTTTTCTTTGTGTTTGGCATATTGGGCACTCTTGCCAAGGTAAATTTTTTAGCTCCATACGGCAGCTGGCTTTTAATCGGAGCCTACGTCATCTTAGCTTTGAGCGTGTTGCTCAAGGATCTTTAGAATAAGAATTCACCAACCAAAAAATAGTCCCACAATGGGACTATTTTTTTATCCATCAAATTGAATTTCACAGATTTACGTTAAACCCTTTCCAGATACTGGCTGCCAGCGTTACACCATATCTGGTCATACTCTGAAACACGCACCCAACCTCCTGATTCCTCGAATACACTGAGAACCTGCCCGCGCACAAGGTTCCCCGTCACGGGATAATCCTTACCTGGACCGGAACGTTTATAAAGCGCGGGAACACGCAACCGAACCCGATAGAGTGCTGATGGTTGGCCTTTGGCAGGTTGGAGGGGCTGCATGTATTGCGGGTAGCCTGAGCACCAGACGTTTTCAACAGGGTCCAACCGGAACCAGTTATTCTTGACTTCATAGACCTTGACCACATCGCCAAGATTCAACTGTCCGATCGCTTGGTAGTTGGGCGAGGGTCCATTGCGTTTATACAAAGCCGGCACAATACATTTGGCTTTAAACTGTTCTTTAACAGGCTCAGGGACATACATACCACTCGGTTTTCCGAAATAACGCAGCACATCCTGCGTGTCCCCGTTCCAACGATTGTGGTCGGTATGATAGCTAACGGAACCAATTCGAGGGCCGCGATCGCTGGTTTGGTGGATCAGCCACGTGTCAACACCTCTGGGCAATAGAGGCGGGCCGGCATGCTCGGGAGTAAGGAAGGGATCAGGAAGTGCCCGTCGGTAGGTCGCTAGCCACCAATCCAGTTTTGGCAAGTCCATCACACGCATATTCTCATTGACCCAGGATGCACGGGAATAAACGATTGGGTACCTTCCGGTGCGGTATTTGATGATCTCCAGGCACTTGGCAGTGGTTGTAGTAATTCGTTCCGGGGGATTAATGCCTGCTACTTCCAGGTCCAGTGCCAAGCGGTCGTGCCGCCAGTTAGCTTTTCCTTCCATGATGCGGAAGAGCGCGTCCATCTGGCTGGTGGCTGATTCCCCAAAATAAACTACGAAATAGGCCATGCGGCATACCTTGATGCGTGCCATTTCGGACCAATAGAAGTCAAACATGGGGTCGCGGTATCCCCATGAAACGCCAGCTCGCGCAGCGATGAAGCTGATTGGCGTTTTATAGTTAGCCACCTTATCAAAATTCATTCGAACGGAGCCATCGGGACTGCTTTGATATTTTGAGATATCAATCCCAAACGCGCGTTGATCTACTGACTTTTTGAATATCATCCATTAACCTTGTTGTCGGTGCATTTTTTCAAACACCACGTTGCAAGTGGAGTGCCAGACAGTTTCAATTGGTCATAACCAACAAGTTATATCGATAGTGCTCTTGAATCCACATTGCTTCTCCGGGAGTGCACAGGAACAGGAAAGATGCTTTCTATCCCTTCCTTTGTGGCTATACGCAATCTAATTGGTCTTAGAAATGGCATTCCTCTGGCAAAAGATTCATCATCCCAGAGGAGTAAATTCACTGTCCTACACTATCACTGCCTGCCCCTGCATCAGTAGCCACGGTAATCAAGTCAAAAATGAACGAATTAAACCATGTGGTTTCATATTATGTCATTTTGAGACTGTCAACATACTATTTATGGCTATGCGCTATTAACCTGTGCCCATGGGCACAGTAGTATTTGGGTTTGCAGAGACGAGAGCCCGCGTATCAGTTAAGTGCGACACCACCCCATGGGACTGGATTAGGCGCATCCCGGTTACGATCCGCTACTCCACTAATCTGGTTGGAAGGTGAGAATCGGTGAAAATGAGTTATAAGACTTGGAAAGGATTAGTGGATTTCTGGTGCACACAAGATTGGGGCATAGTGTTCCATATGTTTGATTGAGCAGGAGCAGTAATAACAGTGCTGTATTAATTGGGATGCCGTTTCCTGAGACAAAGAAACGGGTCAGTGGATCAAATGTGAGGCAACAGATCCCAAACCATGAATACGCTGCCTGGTTTCTGATTCTCAACTGCACTTACCGATATCCACACCTGCCATACAGTTGGCGGGCAATCTGATTGTGCTCGAAGACATGCTGCATCACGCTGGTAAAACCCTCTTCAAGCAGACAGGTATACAAAGTAGCCAACACTACCACACCAAACACTGACCTTAGTATTGCGAATGAATTAGCCGGTCCGCGATACTGGTTAACATTTCTTGCAGGGGGAAGCGCCAGAGCAAACCCATTGTCCTCTCTTGGCTACCAAAAGGAACTAATAATGTATCGCTTTTGGTTTAAATACTATCTGTAACAGTTGGCGATGGGGCACAGCTTTTTTATCTACCTGCTTCCAAAGCCTAAACCTACCCGTCTTGAGCAGTTCTTGGGCATAACTACCAATCATCCATCTCTGCGCCACTTTATAAATTCCGCGTCTTCAGCGAGAGGAAGGTTGATATATTAGATTTCCACCTCTCAAGCAAGGAGGACGCGGTCTACTTCATTCCCTCAAGGCGCAGTTTTACAGCCGCCGTAAGGTTCTCTAATCGACTAAGGATCTTGCGCGCTTCACCCTTATCGGTATCACCCACCACCGCATCCGCCAGTGAGCCAAGTTTATCTTCATGGGGCAGGTCGTCCATGCCCAGAAGCACACGCCGCAGCGCGCGCGCTGACTTGGTCGCCGGGTCCGCTGGGATGCGTGGCTGGCGCTGTTTCTCCGTGCCCTTTAAGCGCTCAATGAAGGCATGCATATCCAAATAAGTACGGCCTTCGTGCTCGGCATAATATTGGACTGCCTCAGCCCAGTACTTAGGGTCAGCTTGCAGTAATTCCCGTAAGACCCGCTCCGGCATTTCAGTTCGGTCACAGATTTCAAGTAGTTCAGCCGGCAGCTCAAAAAACCGCATCAGACGTCCATAATAAGTTCGTTCCAGTTTCAGGTTCTTCTCCAGGAGCGCACGCGTTTCTTCAGTGAGACGCACATCAGCAACTTGTGAAAAATATTCGATATCACTTTGGTCTGGTTGAGGTTTGATCCCGTTAGCCTCCAATACCAATCTGGCAGCAGCCCGTGCTTTACCAACCGGTGTGAGTTCTTTGTAAGCCATATTTTCAGCAATCTGCTTTTCCAACGATGGGGTGCTGTCCAGCAGAGCCAATACATAGGGTTCATCTTCCCGATTTTGGAGCACAGCTTTGAGCGCGGTCGCCCAAAAACGGCGTTCTCCTGTAAGCATTCTAAATACGTCCCGGCCTCCCTGACTGATGACCTGTCCCGTGACAGGTTTGATCTGCCCCAGATCAGAGAGGGATTCTCCCAGCAAGATCAATTCATCCAAATCGCGCTGCACGTATCGGTCGGATTTGCTCAAGTCAAGCCATGCCTGAACTGTTTCCCGCCAATCGGAGACACCAGAATAGAAAGATTCCCGTAGTGGAAAGGGAAGTAAAAAACGAGCCTGAAAACGATCCGGCCTTACCATCGAAAGCGGAACACGGTAAACGGATTGCCTGTGGTTTACCATTTTTGGGGTGTCTGATTCGCTTTGGATTTCATCAGCAGCAGTGGAAGCATTAAAAGCCTGGGAGGTGCTCCGCAGCAGGTTTTCGTAGTTTTTATCTGGTATTACCATTCTGGCTCCTTGCTAATGTGTGCCCATGGGCACAGGTTAAACCTGGCCAAGCTTACCCAATACGGCATCAACCAAATTGGAGAGACAACGGTAGGCTTGTGATTTTTCAGGGCAGTAAGAGAATACATCATATCCGGCGGTGGTCGCAGCAGAAATGTCAGCCAAGTCCTTGATGTAGGGCAAAAGTAAGTGGCCGTACATGCGTTCCATATCCTGGATGACATCACGGGATTGGCGGCGAATCATTCGGAATCGGGATGGGATGATCCCGAGTATATTCAAGTCCGGATTAGTGGTGCGTTTAACGTTTTCGATCATGCGCAGGATGTCCGCCAAACCAATCAGGCTTAATCCATCTGGTTCGATGGGAATGAGCACATGCGTGCTTGCCACCAGCGAATTCATTGGCAGCATGCCGGCAGAAGGAGGGTTATCAATGATGATGTATGAGTAATCATTGCGAATCGGCTCAAGAAAGTAAGTAAGCTGGAAGGCTGAATCTTCATGCTGTTTTAAGGCTGCTTCCAATCCTTCCATGCGGGCTTTGTTAGTGCGGAAGAGTTTGACTTTTTCGGTCCGGTTACGCGGTATTAAAGAATCCACAATCAGGGATTCACTGGCTCCGTAACCCTGCCCTAAGGCAGTTGCATAATCCTGATCAGCGGTGATGACTGACTGAAATTCATTTCCAAATCCACCGCCCATGGCAGTAATGGTTGCAGAGAGTTGGTCATCCATATCAATGAGCAAGACAGGTTTACTTTGAGTCTTACGCGATTCGTGCGTAGCCAGACCTGCTGCCAGGTTAATGCTAATTGTGGATTTTCCAACCCCTCCCTTTCGGTTTATTAAAGATATAATCGCCATGCACACCTCTAAACTTTTGTAGCCAGTTGACCAGATATATTTTACCTGAGATTATCCTTTTTTCCAAATGTGAATAACATTGTGAATCAATTAATGTTGTCAGTTGTTGCAAGTTAAGTATAATTTTTCGCCACTTGACTTAACTCAACCGTTATGCTACCTTATTAACAATAATTATTAGGAAAGACGGGCGACCATGATCTCAACCTCAGACTTGCTTGACAATTATTTCTTGGAGCATCCTTTTTTGCGTTACGCGGACACGCGGTTTTTTTACCCGCACCTCTCCGAACAGCGCAAAGTGATGGAGGTTGCTTATGGTTTCATCTCAGATGAAAAGGATCCCAGTAAGAACCTGGGGGTAATCGCTGGCGCCGCCGGCAGTGGCAAGAGCATGCTGGCGATGAAGTTATCCGAGGTGGCTTTCACACGTGAAGATAACGGACAAACATTGGGCTTATATCTGAATACCAACACCCTCACGGAACCACGGCACTTCCTTATGGCTGTCCTGGAAACACTGGGGTTACCCTCCAGCCGCTCCAATACCGACCGTGTTGTTTCGATCTTTAATCGCCTCGCCTCCAGCCCGGATCAACTCCTATTGGTGTTTGACGGCCCACCTGTGGACCAGGAGTACCTGACCCAATTGCTGAGCTGGTCAGTGGAAAACAACAAAAAGATTAAGTCTCTCGTATTTTTACAGGACATCAACAACACAACCGCCAATATTGGCAGTTTGAACCAGTTTTTGGGTCTGTATGTCCCCTTCCGCGCTCCTTCCGCAACTGAAATTGCGGGGCTTCTTTACTGGCGCTGTATGATGGCGGGCAGTAGTGATCCCTTCAACATCTTTGGTGAGGCTGATTTTATGGACTTGGCTGAACGTGCCCGTGGTTCACTCTCTGATGCGTTGAGATTAGCTTCGGAAGCCCTGGAATCACAATTAGAGAAGAAACTGGACGAATTAAGATTAACAAATTTCCTAAAGCGGAATTTTTAAGCCAAAAGATTCCGCTTTTGACGTATTGCGCATGGCTTGGTTTTGTCTTATGGTATGTACATAAACATGCGCAGGAGGAATTTAGAAATATAGATGACAGACCTCAATGCCTGGTCCGAGATCCGTTCAACCCTTGCAGAATTTCCAGATAGTCAACTGCAGGGATTGCTCGATTCTGCGGAGGTAATTTTTGATGGTCATTACACTCTGAATGCCGATTTTCAAACCTACACCGGTTTGTGTCAATTCTATCCCTTTCTGGAAACAGTTGTACAAGATCAAACAGGAAAGCATCTTAGACTGTCACTGAAGGAAAGTGTGCCCATGGGCACAGATGCCGGAGGCATCTACCTTGAATCAGGTGTGGCTGGTGTTGCAGAAGCAATCCTTGCTCCTAATTCAATCATTGCTATCCCCTCCTACCTTCTGCGCTTTGTTCCTTATCATGGCTCTGCTGCAGTTCTGATCGCGATAGCTCTTAGGCAAGCATACTACCGGGTTTCACGTCATCAAGGGTCAAATCAACTTTTCCCCAGATCAGGTGATCTGGTATCCATACAGGTAGAAGCTTTGCTTGAAGTTCTGGGTAAATCCATCAGCCGCGCCAAGTTTTTTCGAATTTTTAAGGATGGTAAGATGGATTGGTTCGTCCAGCGCAAGCCTTCCGGCCACCGCGTCAGAGACAACAAGGTTCAACGTTTACCTACCACGTATCAATACCGCGGATTGGTGCTCACCCCAGGAGACGCACAGGACCTGTTTACCTGGTTTTGCAGTAACCATGTCTGGCGGGATCCGATTGAGATCTTAAACCGCGCTATTTCACTATCGCGTGATCAACTTTTTAAGTTTCCGTTCCGCTTGCCCGCCGTAGAAGATACAGCGTTGTTTAGACCAGCCGCAAGTGTTGCTGAAGTGCTTCAGTCTGCCTTAGAAAGTCATGGCGTATCCTTGAATCCCACTTTACACGGTCTGGCTGAAAACCTGGCCACGCATCTAATCCGTCCGGAATCTTTCCTGGCAGTTCCGCACTATTGGTTCCGTAAAGTGCTTCCGGAACTCGGAGATGATCTGGGCATGCTCTGGCTTATGAGCAAGAATTGCTGTTACATCGATTGGGCACGGGGTCATGATCGGGACACTTTTTGGGTACCGGGAGGCTTGTCCACGCTTCAGGGCTGGATTAGGTCGGAAAGTCTTCCCAAACGTATTCCTTCACAGGATTCCAGTAAACGCGGCCGCCCCCGGAAGGCAGTCATCAAGACCCAGTCTGCTTACACGCGTTCCTGGCGTGATTCCAATCGTACTCTTGCTTCTGCTTATCTTTGCCGTGTTGGTACAAGAACTAACCCAGTTAAATTGGATGAAACTGATTGGCAGTTGAAAGTGCACGATGTACAGCTAACTGCCCGTGATGAGGTTTTGAAGCAGGCCATCTACGCGTTTCTCTATGCCCCGCCCCCTGGTATTACCCCTGATGACCTCACTTATTTCTATGAAAATAAACTCATTCAGGATCTGCTAACTCGGGCTGCACGGCATATGCCCAACAATATATGTCATTTTGAGACCTTAGTAGAGCAAGGTATTTGTCAGAATGAGACGCTTACAAGTGATGAAATATGTCTTTTTGATACTATCGCTAATGGCATAAATTGTTATTTTGAGACTCTTGCGAACGCTGGATTATGTCAGTTTGATACGATTCTTGAAATACTTACAAGAATCAATACACTTTCATTCAACAAAACTACTGTTTTCTTCAACCAAGATAATTCAACCACCAACATACCGCCAAACGATACGGTGGTGGGCCATTTTGATCCAAATGGATGGGAATTTAATAGTCTCTCTTCAGGAATTAACCCAATTCTGCAAAAACGCATTCGGGAAAACAAGGCTGAGAAACGCTTTATTGCTTGGCTGATCTATGCCTGCCTGACCCCAAAAATTGTTAACCCACTCAGTCTGGCAGTCACTAAAACCCTTGAAGGAAGTGGTGATCCGGGAGGCCCGGCGGTCAGACTGGCCGAGTTGATGCCACAAGAGTTGATTAGTCTGGTTCTGTCTGGTATTCACCGGATAGATGCTGGTTACCTGGGCGGCTCCATGCTCATCGGAAAGGGATCGGAAGACGCGCTTGCTATCCTCGGACCTGCAGAAAACAACACCAGCCTGCGTGCATCCCTTCAACGTCTGGCAGATACGTTCGGTTTCACGGCTTAACGAAACAAGCTCCCGAAGATAATTACACTCTTTTTACATAATCGAAAGCTTCATTGGGCAAATAGTCAAAAGCAAAGGGCTGCTTGGTATTCTTACATACCAACTAGCTACTCATGAAAATGTACCTACTGTATGAGCCACTAAGCTTCAGCTATTCCAGGAAGCGATATGCGCATAGCTATAAATTAGCGTTGAGGATATCAAAGAGGAGAGAGTATGGGGCTGGTTGGCTTGAATCTTGCAAATCTATAACCAGAAGTAAAAACCGGCAAACGATCCTGGAGGTGTCTATGAATTACGCTATGATCATGGCGGGTGGGGCTGGCACGCGATTGTGGCCCCTTTCCCGGGAAAAACTCTCCAAACCCGCGCTAAAACTGCTGGGTGAAGAATCTATGTTCCAGATTGCTGTAAAGCGCTTGAGCCCTCTTTTCGCACCTGAACAAATTATTGTTGTATCCGGAAGAGAACATGCGGCAGCCCTGACCCAACAAGTACCGGAAATCCCATCCAAAAACTATCTTTTGGAACCGATGGGGCGGGGGACAGCGGCCGCAGTCGGTCTGGCAGCCATCCACCTCTATGCGCGGGATAAAAATGCCACAATGGCGGTTCTCACAGCAGATCATTACATTGGTAATACGGAAAAGTTTCGGGCTGTCATCAGTGCAGCGATCGAGATTGCGCAGAAAGACTATTTGGTCACATTGGGCATTCAGCCTACCAGCCCCTCAACCCAATTTGGCTATATCGAACGTGGAGAAACCATAGCTGAGATTGGCGGGTTTTCTATTCATCAAGCCCGTCGATTTGTGGAAAAGCCAGATCTCGAAAATGCCATGCGTATGTTGGAGACTGGAAACTATACCTGGAACAGCGGTATGTTTATCTGGAAGGTGGATGTCATTTTGGCGGAGTTCGCAAAACAAATGCCGCACTTGCACCAAGGCCTAATGAAGTTACTGGAAACAATCCAAGTGGTGAAGCGCATGGACAATCAACACTATACGCTCACGGATGAGGAAATCCAGGCAGAACAAAACTATTCGCAGGTACTTGGCGAAGTTTGGCTTGGGCTTCAAAAACAAACTATCGATTACGGTGTTATGGAACATGCCCAGAGGGTAGCTGTCATTCCGGTGGATATGGAATGGATGGATATTGGCAATTGGGCTGATCTCAAATCTCTTCTGCCTGCCGATGAGAACAACAACTCGGTAATTGGCAACGTGCTCCTGTTGGACTCCAATAATACATTTGTGATGGGGGGCAAACGCCTGATCAGCGCAGTTGGGCTCAAAGATATGGTGATCGTAGATACGGCAGATGCTCTCCTTATCTGCCCGCTCGACCAAGTGGGGAAAGTCAGGCAAATTGTGGCTGAGTTGAACGCAAGCGAAAAAATGGATCTGTTATGAAAATTGTGATCACAATTTTCCTGAATGCAATGGAATTCAAATGGCTAAACAAACCCCGCAATCGATGATGGCAGCTTTTAGTAACAGTATGCAGGCACGCACCGGAAAAACCATTGATGAATGGGTGGCATTGGTGCAGAAGAGCGGAATTGACGCGATAGATCAAAAGGAAAACTGAACATCACTTGGCTCAGAACACGCAATGGGCCATTGCAGATGCTGCCGCGCAAGCAGCGGGTTGGGTGAAAGCTTCGGTTGACGAATACATTGACTCCCAATATAAGGGTTCAAAGGAAGTCATGCGCCCTGTTTTTGACAGGCTGAGGGCGATTATTGAAAAATTGGAGGGTGTTCATGCCGAAGGCCGAAGTGGCTATATACCTTTTGTACGCAACCGCCAATTTGTTGCCATTGAAGTGCCCAACCGCACAAAAGTGATTCTGGGGCTGCGGTTTACTTCTGAGCCGCCTTCAAGAAAATTTGAATCCTGCAAAGGACCCGGTCAGTCCACTCATCGTATCTTTCTGGAATCCATAGAAGATATCACTCCCGAAATTGAAAAACTAATTCAATTAGCATATGAACAAAATTGAACGTTAAGAGAACACAATAAGTCTTGTTACAGGTCACTTGCTTAGGCTAATGATCAGATCGGTCAAAAAATTTCAGCCTATTATTAATTTTTCATCATAAACAGGCTATTATCTGGGATTCCTTTTTGATTTTGGTACAATCAAAATGGCGTAATAGTGCGTCTGGATATTAAATATCTCCCGTTAAAAACGGGGTTTACCTCTGAACTTTTCTGCCAAGTTCAGACGAAAGAGTTCAGGCAGACGGGTCTCTGAGACC